>JAQVSH010000073.1 GCA_028700615.1 Bacteroidales bacterium | reverse complement strand
CCGTAACCTTCAGCCATCAGCCGCTGGGAAGCCAACCCCATCAGCTGTTTCATGCCTTCCAGCTCATCAAAGCTGGTAGTAAAACCTTTGGCTCCTTTTTCTTTCAGAAAACGGCGCATGCCTATTTCCTGAGCTGCCGCATCACGGACATAGGAGTGGTTCGATCCGCCTTTGGCCGCATCGGGAGTAAAGTCATAAAGGCGTTCATATTCAGCAATCAGAGCATCAATTTCCTCTTCGGTAACAGCCTCTACATAAGGCACCAGTTTTGCAATAGGAGCATTATCAACATGGTATCCGAGGCGGATTTCAGCTTCCACTTTATCCCCGTCGGTTACCGCCACATTGTTCATATTGTCTCCAAAACGAATGATCAGACAATTCCGGGCATCAGCCCAGGCTGCCGCCACACGCATCCAAATCGCTATTTTTTTGTGGGTATGCTTGTCTTTCCAGTATCCCACCACCACTTTGCGGGGTTTACGCATACGACTGGTAATAAATCCGAATTCACGATCACCATGGGCACTCTGGTTGAGATTCATAAAATCCATATTCATGGTAGCCCAGGGAATTTCTTCATTGAACTGAGTATGCAGATGCAATAAAGGCTTTTTAAAATCCTGAAGCCCATGTATCCACATCTTGGCAGGAGAAAAAGTGTGCATCCAGGTAATCACCCCGATACATTTCGGATCGGCATTGGCCGCTTCAAAAACCGCGGAAACCTCTGCAGCAGAATTTGCCGTTCCCTTATATACAACCTTTACCGGAAGATTACCGGAATCATTCAAACCTTTCACCATTTCGTTCGAATGTTCATCGACTGCAATCACTGCATCTCCTCCGTACAAGAGCTGAGCTCCTGTTACGAACCATACTTCTAAATCCTGAAAGACCATAATGATATATTTAAATGTTTATTTTACAATAATTACTGTCCGTAATAAGCGTTCCGGCCATGTTTACGGTTAAAATGTTTCTCTATCAGAAAAGGATTCATTGTTAATCCCGGATGAATTTCAAAGGCAATATAAGCCATCCTGGCAACCTGTTCCAGAACCACAGCATTATGCACTGCATCCACGGGGTCTTTTCCCCAGGCAAAAGGGCCATGATTTTTGACCAGAACACCCGGAGTATGATTTGGATTCATACCTGAAAACCGGGCCACAATCACATTCCCGGTCTCCTTTTCATATTCGCCTTGCACCTCAGCCCGGGTCATATCCCTCGTACAAGGAATGGCCTGATGAAAATAATCGGCATGCGTTGTCCCTATATTCTGAATATCTCTCCCCGCCTGGGCCCATGCGGTAGCATAGGTAGAATGAGTATGTACCACACTGGCAATATCAGTAAAGGATTGATAAAGAACCAGATGAGTAGGAGTGTCGGAAGAAGGCTTCCATTTTCCTTCCACAACATTGCCTTCTAAATCCACCACTACCATATCTTCTGCCCTCATCTTTTCATAGGCAATTCCAGAGGGCTTAATGACCACCCATCCGCTTTCACGGTCTATGGCGCTGGCATTGCCCCAGGTAAAGAGCACAAGACCGTGTTTTACCAGATCCAGATTGGCCTGAAACACTTTTTCCTTTAATGCTTCTAACATGGCTCTACGGATTTAAAAATTAAATTTCAGAACTGTTTTTTGTTTTCTATCATTAAACCGGTATAAAAAAGCACCTCTTCTGGATCCGGATTTATCTTTCTCAGCAGTTCTCTCAATAAAATCCATTTCCTTTACTTTTTTACGAAAATTTCTTTTATCAAGCGCATCTCCGGATATCGCCTCATACAGCATCTGCAACTGGGTTAAGGTAAACAATTTTGGCAATAAATTAAATCCAATGGGCTCAGTGGCAGCTTGTTTTTTCAATAATATGCGTGCTTTATCGACCATTTCCTGATGATCAAAAATAAGGACCGGAAGCTCATTGATTTTAATCCATTGCGCATTATGAATGCGAGCCAGTTCAGGATCATAATCATCAATATTCATCAGGGCATAGTAAGCCGCGGAGATCACCCGTTCTCCGGGATCCCGGTCTATCTCCCCAAAAATCCCGACCTGCTTCATATAAATATCATCCAATCCGGTCAACTCAAACAAGACCCGCTGTGCCGCCTGATTTATACTCTCGGTTTTTTCAAGAAAGCCACCCATAAGAGACCATCCCCCTTTAGCGGGCTCAAAATTTCTTTTGAGCAGCAAGAGATGAAGTTCTCCCTGGCAGAAACCAAAAATTATACAATCCACAGCAACATAAAAGCGTTCCTTATCTTTATAAAATTCCTCCATAAAGTATTCTCCCTATACCCCGGGTTACCAGAAATACCAATAGAAAGCCGCACAACAAGCCAGAACTCCAAGACTGGTTGCAATATCCCATAGAGACCAGCTATTCCTGATTTCAGCCCTCTGTTCTGCCGATTGCATAGAATAGGTCAAACCTTGCAATTGCTCTTCAGCCGCCTGTTTGGTAAAGAAACTGATACCTACCATCACAACAATAGTAAAAAGGAATAAGTAGACGCAGAACCACAACCAGTTGATATCAAGAAACCATTGCAGCCAGGAAGGTTCAAAAACAAGCGCTGCCAGACGAAACATACCGATACAGAAGCCGATAATCAGCCCCCATTCCCCCGCTTTCGGAGTGATTTTTTTGCTGAATACTCCCATCAGAAAAACGGCAGCAATCGCCGGAGCAATCAATGACTGAACATTTTGTAAATATTCATACAAAACACTGCCTAAATTTTTCATAATCGGAATCCACAAAAGTCCAAGAACCACCACCGCGATGGTTGCCGCACGTCCCACCCCTACCAGCCGGTGTTCACTGGCATTCGGACGCCAATGTTTATAAAAATCAATGGTAAACAGCGTGGCTGATGAATTAAAATGAGCGGCCAGAGAGGTAATGATGGCACAAAGGAAACCAACAATAACAACGCCCTTGACACCCACAGGAAGCAGGGTCGTCACCAGGGCTCCGTATGCCTGATCATTCGATTCGAACGATACTATCCCTTTCTGTTTTAAAATGATGGCAATCATACCCGGGATCATAAAAAGAAAGACCGGGAATATTTTAAGAAAACCTGCAAAAATAGTTCCCTTACGGGCCTGATCCATATTTCTGGCACTTAAGGTACGCTGAACAATGGCCTGATCTGTACACCAGTACCAAAAACCGATAATGGCAGAACTTAAAATGACCACAATGCCCGGAAATTGGGAATAAAGATCATCCCCAGGCTGATGAATTAAATGCATATGGTCTCCGGAATATTTTACAATTTCGCCCCATCCGGATATCAGGGTTCCGTCTCCGACTTTCAACAGGCCCAAAATCAGAATGGTAATAGCGCCTGCCAGCAGAATCGGAGTTTGAACTACCGAAAGCATCATAATTCCCTTCATGCCACCCAATACGGTATATAAACCTGTAATCAGCACCGTTCCGATAGCCGATATCCAGAAAAAGTCAATCCCCCAGATAGAATCAATACCCGTCACAGCCTGAAGAAAAACCCCTGAGCAGTATGCCGTCACAGATACCTTAGTCAGAATATAACTTATCAGGGTAATGATAGAAAGAAATGAACTGGTATTGGTATTAAACCGCTTCAATAAAAACTCCGGCATGGTAAATACTTTACTGTGAGCATAAAACGGAACAAAAACCCAGCCGAGTATCAGGATAATCCACCCCTGCATTTCCCAATGAGCCATCGCCATACCGGTCTCAGCACCGGAGCCTGCCAATCCAACCAAATGTTCAGATCCGATATTGGCGCAAAAAAGAGCCGCGCCCACAGCAAACCAGGTTTCGCTGCGACCAGATAAAAAGTAATCACTTGTATTGTCCTTTTTGTGTTTCATGACCCAATAAGCAATACCCATCAGCGTCATCAGAAACAGCCCGATAATTACCACATCCATTGTTTCCACAAATGTTTTGTTTTAAAGGTTCATTGATAGGAGATAATTAAGGTGAATTTAAAAACAATAAGTGTATTTCCAACACTCAAAACAATAAAATTCTTCACCATAAACTTCCTGCCCGGTGCATCCTGTTGATTTTTGGATTCTTTATTGAGACCAATACAGTAAAAAAGCCGAAATAGAAGATAAAAAAAGAGAGGCCTCAACGGCCTCTCTTTTTCTAACATAATTATTAATTAAGAACTAAAAATTATCAGCAGTATCCCACCACATTCTTGAAGCAATTTCTTCTTCTCTGGATGCACTGGTAGAAATCCCCATAGCGGTAAGTGCGGCATTCATATTGTCCAGATTCTTGGAACGTTCATCAGCAACGTATGCATTACGAACCGGCATGTGAGCATTGGCGGAATTATCCGGCAACATAAGATTCATGCGGCGTACATTAGACCAAGATTCAACGGGGTTCATATACATGTGAACCCACATTTCTTCGGCAATTCTTTGCTTTGCAGCAGCCCCTGTGCCCAGAGGTTTAGCTGCAATGTAACCTGTAATTTCCGAAGCGGCAATTTTCTGACTTGCCATTAAACCGGGAAATCCACTCATTTCTTCCATACTTGCGGTAATCCCGGCGGCATAGGCTGCTTCAGCAGTTGTACCGGTACTCCATCCCTTTAATGAAGCTTCTGAGATTAAAAGTAACATTTCACCAGCATTCATTTTGGTTACAGGCAATGCAAGTGTAAACAGGAAAGGATTCGGGCTGGTATAGGCATGATGATATTCAGCCGTCGAAGGAAATGGATTGGCATTGGTACCATGTTCCATTCCTTCGGCCTGTGTAAGATCCCAGTTCCACTTGGAAGCATCTCTCCAATAAGTAGCCATATCGGTCGCTGTAATTTTGGAAATATCCTCGTTCAAACGGCCTCCGAAAATAACTTTTCTGCGGGGGTCCACATTGGCTTTCAGATAATCAACAAAATACTTGCCCAGCTTGACATAGCGTTCGGGATCCCCTGAGGGAACTCCTTCAAACCATGAGCTGAACGGATTCTTTTCGCTGGCCATTCCATCTTCGGTAGATAACTTCCAGTTATCGGCATTGCTTGTAATAACACCGCCGGCAATGGCTTTTTCTGTATAAGTTTTAGCCATCGCAGGATCGGCATCAGAAGCACGCATTGCAATTCTCAACATAAGAGAATAGGCAAATTTTTTCCATTTGGTAATATTGCCTCCATAAACGATATCACGGGCTTTCTTAGCACTGGCTGAAGTACCCCATGTTGTTGACTGATAAGCTGAATTAAGGGAAGTAGCAGCTTCATCAAGAGTTTCCAGCATCCGTTTGTAGATAGCTGATTGCTCGTCATATTTAGGATAAAACAAACCGCTGATGTATGCCTGTCCGGCTTCAGTATCAGGAACATTACCATAATAATCGGTAATCCTTTGCATAATGGCGACTCTCATAATCCGGGTCATCGCCAGATTGTTTACCTGAGCAGGATCTTCCTTCTTAACAAGATAATCTTCCAGCGTAATGGCTGATTTTAAAACGCCACTGTAATCACCCCAGGGACTATTACTAATCCCTTCATCAAACTGATACAATCCGCCCATCAGCATCAGGTTGGAATAAGTTGCATAATATTTGGTATATCCGCCATACACACGAACAGCATTTGCACCAGCATCACCCCGGCCATAATCAATCAGAATATCCGTAAACATCATGGACATATCCGCATTTTCCGGCACTAACATATACCTGGGAATATCTAAATTTTTCAGGTTATCGGTATTACACGAAGAAACACCCAAAAGCATCAGTGCCCCTGTCGCGAATAACAGAAAAGGATTTATTTTCATAACTGTTTTTTTTAGAAATTAATATCAAGATTGAACGTATAACTACGCAATGCAGGAAGTGCGTAATTATTTACACCCATAGTACTGCTCGAGAGAGTACTGGGATCTCCACTGGGAAGATCGTTATACAGATCTAACAGGTTTCTTCCAACCAAAGTCATACGAACACTCTGAAAAGGTAATCCCCATTTCTTGAGGGTAGTCTGCGGTAAAGAATAGCCAAGAGAAATTTCACGTAATTTGGCATAAGAAGCATCGAACAACACCTTATCAGAGACCCTTTTCGTAAAACCTTCACGATAGAAATTTTCAAAATGTTTAACATGATAAGGAATTTCATTTCCGGCAACCACAATGTCGTTAGGACGATTCATAGCGGCATTGGCAGTGATGGTATATCCTGCAGCATCGGCTACATCTACATAATTGTCACCATCCTTATAAACTCCCTCGAGGAACAATCCGCCATCACGACCAGGAAGGGTCTGAACACTTTGACCACGTTCAATCATTTCCTGTTCAGCCACATAAATCATATCGCCTCCCCACTTGGCATCAATCATTGCACTCAGGGTTACGCCTTTATAAGTGAAAGTAGTGGTGAAGCTACCCATATTGGGGTTTCCGCCATAACCCAACAGTTCCTGAGTAGCATTACGGGCAGGACGCCATGAATAATGCTTTTGGCCGCCATAGTTGAATGACCATCTTTCCCATACAGGTTGACCGTCCTCAGTATATTGTTGTTTGTAACCATAAATAGCATTAGCACGCTGACCTACAATCTGTTTTACAGATCCACCGCCGCCGGCGCCAAAACTTGCCAGTGACACTTCAGATGAAGCACCTAAGTCAAGCACTTTGCTCTTGTTGTAAGAATACATGAGGTTCATTTCCCAACGGAAATCTCCGGCGTATGGAACTAAAGTCAAGGTAAATTCATGACCCTTATTGCCGATAGACCCCAGGTTAACCTTTGCTCCGGTATATCCGGATGCCTGCGGAATGGTTACAGTTACGATATCATCGGAAGTTTCTTTATCATAGTATGCATAGTCAATCCCGATGCGGTTCTTGACGAAACGAAGGTCAACCCCGATTTCATATTCACGGGTTTTATAAGGACGCAGATCGGAATTAGGAATAGTTCCGGGAACACTCAAAGTAGGAGTATCCAGATATCCGGTAGCATCAAAACTGTATCCGAATTTGGTCATATAAGCGCTGGATCCCCCACCGACTTTGGCATAAGATGCACGTAATTTACCAAATGTAAACCAGGAAGGCAGTTCCAAATGATTGGAGAAAAGATAGCTTAAACCAACACTGGGATAGAATAAACTGTTGTTTGCAGGAGACAAAGTAGAGAACCAGTCGTTACGTCCGGTTACCGTTAAATAAAGAAATTCGTCATAAGAAACTTCGGCACTTCCGTACAAGGAATTGGTTCCCGATTCACTGGAGCCCACATTGGCATAGAATTGACCTGCGTTGGTAACAACATGATAATAAGGAATAATCAGCTGATCTCCATTGATACCTGTCAGATTATATTTATTCTTAACAATGGCACCTCCAAACAAGGCATTCACATTGAACTTACCGAATTCCTTATTGAATACTAAAGAGTAGTCTGCGTCCAGAGATTTATTCCAATCTGAAGACTCCCTGATATATCCGGTACCGCTATTGGTACGGGCGTCTCCATATGCAGTCACACTGCTTGAAACACCTGTACTGGTATTGATAGAAACACGGCCTGTAGCATACAACCAGTCGGTAATGTCATAACGAAGACTTGCATATGCATTTATCCGTTCTTCTGTATCTCTACCTGAGTTTTGGTAAGCCGACCACCAGGGATTGGGATAATAGTCATTGGTACTCCATGCCAGCATGGATCCGTCGGCTCTGGCACCCCATTTGTCTGTCGGACCTTTTAACCAATTAATATCCCAGCTGGTCGGAATAATAGACATCATCTGAATATAACGATAAGTGCTGGGAGTATTTTGGGTTGTAGAAGTAGTGTAACGGATTCCTGCATCCAAAGTCATACGTTCTCCAAATTTACTATTGGTAGTAAAGTTGATCGTCTGACGGTTCATGTCAGAATTGGGAATAGGAGAAACCTGACGCAAATCGGAAACCGAGAAACGGAATTTTTGTTTGTCACTTCCACCGGAAAAAGAAAGGGCATTGCTTATTCTGGAACCCGTTTGCATGAATTCTTTCCAATGCTTTTCTTTATATTCATGAACCAAAGGATATCTTTCATCATTATTGAAATAAATCCCCAGCTCTTTGCCGTCATAACGAGGTCCCCAGGCACGGTGCGTTTCCTCATTCCAGAAAGACGGGTACAAATCGGAGTTATCCCCGTTGGCACCAGATG
>JAQVSH010000072.1 GCA_028700615.1 Bacteroidales bacterium | reverse complement strand
GCATTGACCAGCGTGCGGTCACTCATGTTTACAGCATCAGCCAGGTCAGCCTGAGCCACAGGATTGTCGGCTCCTTTATTGTTAAATCCGTTCCCTTCACGGGGATAATGGCCATAAGTTCCATTGGCGTACTGAACAGGAACATGTAATACATTTCCGTCGGAAAGAGTGTCCATCGTCGGGACTAAGGCGGCATAAGTGAAAAGGTTTCCGCCTCCTTCTGATTCAGAGTGCATATAAGAAATATTCAATCCGGTACGGATGAAGTCTTTAATATTGTGGGTAATGTTGGCGCGTGCCGTGATGCGGTTATAATTGGAAGCCCGGATGATTCCCTCATTATTTGTATAGCCGACAGACATCATCGCCTGAGTGTTTTCTGAACCTCCTGAAGCGGATAGATTGTACTGTTGCATCAGGCTGTTACGGGACATTTCATCCTGCCAGTCAATTGAATGCAGAGAAGAAGGATTCGCCCAAACAGGGTTGTAGGATGTATTGTCGTTGGCCGATACCTGGTTGGCAGCTGCGGCAAACTGAGCGGCATTGGCCACTTCTATTTTTTTGCCGGGAGTCTGCAGACCAAAACTTGCATCAAAGTTGAGGCTTATACGACCTTTAGAGCCTTTTTTGGTAGTAATCATGATGACCCCGTTAGCCCCGCGGGAACCATAAATAGCTGTTGCAGAGGCATCTTTCAATATTTCGATGGATTCAACGTCGTTAGGATTCAGAAAACTGGCACTGGATCCCACCATGATCCCATCGATTACATAAAGAGGTTCTGCGGAGTTATTGATGGTGGCGGTACCCCGGATACGAATTGTACTTTCACCACCGGGCTGTCCGGAATTTCTGATGACCTGTACTCCTGCGGCCATACCCTGCATACCCTGTTCCAGGGAGATCGGGCGGCGTTTCATCAATTCTTCCGTATTTACAGAAGCAACTGATCCCGTCAGATCGCTTTTTTTAACAGTGCCGTAACCGATAACCACTACTTCTTCCAAGGCCTGGGTATCTTCTGCCAAAATAACGTTGATGGTACCCTGGTTTCCGACTCTGACTTCCTGGCCGAGATAACCGATGAAAGAAAATTGAAGAACTGCCTGGGAATTGGCAACGCGCAGGGAATAACTCCCGTCAGTTCCTGTGATAGTTCCTGTGGTGGTTCCTTTTAAAACTACATTGACCCCGGGCATTGGAGCTCCGGATGCATCACTCACAGTACCGGTGATCTGATTGTTACCCTGAGCGGATAAGGGTTGCATAAGCATTGTGAAAAGAGCTAGCATCATTAACAGAAGCCGGCAGGATTTCACGCACACTGAGTATCCGGAGATACTCCTTGGAGACGGTCTTTCTTTCATAGTTCAATGTTTGATTTAGTTAGACATAACGGTTTGAAACAGGAATAAACATGACATGCCGCTATCCGCGATAGCAGCTGATGAGAAAAGTCAATGAAATGAAAATTATTTGTAGCAGTTTGCATAATATGATAGTTAAGAGGGAAGCCCTCAGTCAATCCGACTCCTTTATCTGCGGCCGGGAGTTCTTTCCGGAACTCTGCCTGAGATCATGGAGGTATTATGCCTGCTACTACGGGAAACGGAATTACTTTTTACGCTTACCGATATACAATATTATAAAACAATACAATGCTATGCAAATATTTCGACAAAAATTTTGTGATTTTATTTTTTGCTTTTTTACCTGTTCAAATCCGGATGATGATATGTAATCAATAAAATAGTATTCACATGAGGGCAAAAAAAAGAGGGTGCCTTTTCGGGGCGCCCTCTGTATGAGTATCTTAATTTGTTTATAAACTATCTCCAAAATCTCTTCTGAATTTTGCCATCAATTCAAGAGGCCAATCAGAAGTAGGAGCAAGTTTACCCATGAAGAAACGAAGTACGGGTGGTTCATAGATAAATTTAAGCCCTCCGATCAATTTTCTGTTTTCGTAGAGCCATTCCATACGATCTACGGCATATTTGATTTGAGACAGAGTAAATACCCTTCTGGGAACCGCAAGTCTGAGTAATTCAACATCTGCCAGAATTTCATCTCCTTTTTCGTCACGGACGCTGGAGATCGTCCCCCTTTCCATGCCTCTGACTCCTGAAATCAGGTAGAAAGCAGCGGCCAAAGCTCCGGCAGGATATTCGTTCTGTGGAATATGGCTGCAGAAGGACATGGCATCCACGTGGCAGCCCAGTACTCCGGGAGGGGTCACAACCGGAATCCCCTTGCTATCTAATGTTTCAACAAAATATTTAATAAAATTGGGACTCTGGCAGATCATGCTTTCGTCAATAGTTTCATACATTCCCACTGCCATGGCTTCTACTTCGCGGATTGAGATCCCCCCGTAGGTAAGAAATCCTTCAAACAAAGGAATGAGAGCTTCCATTTTCTGATACAGCTCTTTGCGGTTGGTGCAGATACCACCTCCGCGGGAAGAAGTCAGTTTACGGGCTGAAAAATAGACCAAATCGGCAATCCCGGTCATCGTTTTAATGATGTCAGCAATGCTGTTTTCCTTGAAAGTTTCTTCTCTTTGTTTGATCAGATAAGCATTCTCTCCCAAAAGGCTGGCATCCAAAACCAGCATAATGCCGTATTTGTCACAAATGACTCTGACTTCCAAAAGATTCTTAATAGAGAACGGTTGTCCGCCAATCAGATTGGTAGAAGCTTCCATCCGGATGAAAGTAATATTTTCTACTCCGTTTTTCTGAATACAGGCTTCCAGTTTCTGAATATCCATATTTCCTTTGAAAGGATTGGAAGACTTCATTTCCAATGCGTCATCACACAATAACTCTTCTATTTTACCACCATTTTCCATGATATGGGCCAAAACGGTAGTAAAATGGTAATTCATCGGAATAATGTTTCCCGGTTTGATAAAAGCCCTTGAAATTACATTTTCGGCAGCTCTGCCCTGATGAACAGGCAACAGATATTTTTTTCCCAGAATGTCTTCAACCGCTTTTTGCAGACGGACAAAACTTTGTGAACCTGCATAGGCATCATCAGCCTGCATCATAGCAGCCAGTTGGTTATCACTCATTGCATTGGTTCCGCTGTCTGTAAGCATATCCAGAAATACATCGGTAGTTTGCAGCTGGAAAGTATTATACCCTCCTTCCCTTAAAGCTTCTAATCTCCTTTCAATAGGTACGAGAAAAAGTTTCTGGACAATACGGGTTTTATGCAATTCAACGGGAATATTTTCTCCCTTGTAAAAGTGAATAACCGGACTTTGTTGGTTCATGGTAGTATTTTGTTAGGTTTTAAATCAAAAAATATAAAAAATACCGCCGAAATTAGTAATTAATTTTTAATTATCATTTTTCTGTTCCCTGAAACATTAAAAATGTGTTGGTTGATATTTTCAGATTAAGTCCTTACTTTTATAGAAAATATAGACTACCATGGAAGTAACCCGTTTATTTGATCTTTTACCTTATTCCCGTGAAAAATATCCTGATCTGAAAGTGGCTTTGGCTGCAAAACAGGGTCAACAATGGAGAACGTACAGTCCCGTGGAGTATGTTGATTTGGTTCAGAATACAAGTTACGGATTAATTCAGCTTGGTCTCAAACCCGGCGATAAAGTGGCCCTGATCAGTGGCAACCGTCCGGAGTGGAATATTGTGGATATGGCAGTTATGCAGGCGGGGGGAATTCCTGTTCCTATTTATCCGACCATCACCGAATCCGATTACCGTTACATTTTATCTCATGCCGGGGTTCGCTTTCTTTTCATGGAAGACAAGTCGATTTTAAGGAAGATAAAAAATATTTTGCAAGAGATGCCTGAAATTGCAGGCGTATACAGTTTTGATTTTTGTGAAGGATATCCGGTGTTGAATACATTGACGGATCAGGGGCGTGCCAATCCTTCTCCCGAAATACTGGAAGAACGCAAATCCGCAGTGAAACCGGATGATATTTCCTGCCTGATGTACACTTCAGGTACTACCGGATTTCCAAAAGGTGTAATGCACACCCACCGGAGTGTTCTGGCAAATGTACTGGGGGTAGAAAAGACGCCGTCGGTTGCCTGTAAAGTAGCTTTTAGTTTTTTGCCCTTATGCCATGCCTATGAAAAGATGCTGGTTTATTTGTATCAATATAAGGGTATGTCCATTTATTATGCCCAGAATATTGGAACTCTGGTAGAAAATCTTAAAGAGGTCAAACCCAATATTATGGGAGCTGTTCCCCGGATCTTTGAGAAAATATATGATAAGTTATATGTTTCCGGAAAACATCTTTCTCCTTTTCAGCAAAAGATTTATTACTGGGCCTTTGAGCTGGCAAAACAGTACAAAATAGAGGGAAATAGTTTGTTTTTCAGGATTAAACAGGCCATTGCAGATCATTTGGTTTATAAGAAGTGGAGAGAAGCCATTGGAGGAGATAATTTTGAAATATTTGTTTCCGGAGCCGCGGCCCTGAAACCTTTTTTGGCGGCTTTCTTCTCCGGAATAGGGATGCCCGTTTTTGAAGGATACGGGATGACAGAAGCCAGTCCTATTATTGCGGTTCATCACAATAAAAAATTTGGACGCCGGATTGGAACTGTAGGCCAGCCAATGCCGGGGGTTGAAGTTAAGATTGCTCCTGACGGAGAAATTATTTGCCGTGGGGATAACATGATGGCCGGTTACTATAAGGATGAAGCCCTGACCAAAGAAGTTTTTGACGAAGAGGGGTGGTTTCATACGGGAGATCTGGGTAAATTTGTTGAGTACGGGCATCTGGTGATTACGGGAAGAAAGAAATCTTTGTTTAAAACCTCTTTCGGAAAGTATGTCAATCCAGAAATCCTTGAAAATAAATTCTCAGAATCTCCTCTGATTGAGCAAATTGTGGTTTTTGGTGAAAGTCAGAAATTTCCTGCAGCCCTTATTGTGCCTGATTTTTCGGTTCTCAAGATCTGGTGTACAGAACAAAATATTCCTTTTACCACTCCCGTGGAAATCGTTCAGCATAAGGATGTTAGGGCGCATTATCAACAGGAGGTCAATCATTACAATGAGTTTTTCGGCGAGGTGGAAAAAATTAAAAAATTTGCTTTGATCTCTGATGAATGGTCTCAGGATACGGGTGTGATAACTCCCACCCTGAAAGTAAAACGAAATGTGGTAGCTAATCGATATAAAGAGGTAATCAATACGCTTTTCTCCTGATTATTTTTTATCTTTCTCTGAGAAAATTCAAAAATCAGGGATATGGTACAGGATAAGTTTTCAACCGGAAATGGCGAATTGATTTTCTTTTTTGGTGGGCATTCGTCTTTTTATATGGTATGGAATGACTATGTCATCTACAATGATCCGGTATCAGAGTATGCTGATTTTTCTTCTGCCCCGGAGGCTGATTTAGTGCTTATTTCTCATGATCATTACGATCATTTTCATCCTGCCACGCTGAAAAGAATTGAAAAAAAAGGAACCCGGTGGGTTGTCAACCCTGCAGTAAAAGAGTCGATAGGGAAGGGGGATGCCCTGAAGAATGGAGATGAAATCCTGATTCACGGAATCAGGATTGAAGCCGTTCCTGCCTACAATACTGTCAATACACAATTTCACCCCAAAGGGAGGGATAATGGATACATTTTAACCCTTGGGGGACTTCGGATTTATATTTCCGGAGATTGTGAAGATATGCCGGAAATGGCTGAACTTAAGAATATTGATATTGCTTTTATACCTGTAAATCAACCTTATACAATGACGATTGGCCAGGCTCTTCATGCTTCCAGAATGATTAAGCCCAAGATCTTGTATCCATATCATACGGGAGATACCAATCTTGCTGATTTAAAAACGGCCTTTCAGGATGAGACGATTGAATTAAGAATCAGGCCGATGCAATAATCACCTTGTAAAAGAGGTGCCACGAACGGGCGCAGGCTTACCCTACGTGGCCACACTCTTAGTAGTGGAAGGTTGGTTTTAAGTTTTTTTCATAGGCACCGGTTAATTTAAGTTCTGTGTTTTGCGACTCGGGTGATCAGTCCTTGCGCTGATTTGGTTCGTGCAACGAACATTTTAATGTTGGGATTTATTAAAAATCAAAGAAACCTATAGATGCAAATATAATAAATATATATTTATAAAACAATACCTATTGGGGAAAATAATACCCCGGATTTTATCCCGGGGTATTTATACATTGTCAATCAAATTCTTACAATCGTCTCAGAACGATCCGGACCCACTGAAATAATGCCAAAAGAGACTCCGGTT
The DNA here is from genome assembly GCA_028700615.1 of Bacteroidales bacterium. GTDB lineage: Bacteria > Bacteroidota > Bacteroidia > Bacteroidales > UBA4181 > JAQVSH01. Next base: position 1,981 of record JAQVSH010000072.1, on the reverse strand, counting down.
TCTTTTTCAATAAAAGCGATATAGGTTTTTAATTCATCTGGAAGATCCTCAAAATTCCGGATTTTTCCTATGTCCTGCTTCCACCCCTTAAAAGTTTTATAAACCGGTTCGATTTGTGCCTTAACATTATACGGAATTTCTCCGGTTTCTTCTCCATCCACCTTATAAGCTACGCAGACTTTGATTTCATCAAAAACGGAGAGTACATCAGGCTTGGTCATAATCATGCTGGAAACTCCGTTGATCATGATCGAAAATTTCAGTGCGGGAAGATCCAGCCATCCGCATCTCCTGGGTCTTCCGGTAGTAGCTCCAAATTCCGCGCCGGTTTTTCTGAGAAGTTCTCCGGTGGCATCATTGAGTTCCGTAGGGAAAGGGCCGCTGCCTACCCGGGTACAGTACGCCTTCACAATGCCAAATACTTTTCCGATTCTTGAAGGGGCAACTCCAAGTCCGGTACAGGCTCCTGCACAAATGGTACTCGAGGAAGTCACGAAAGGATAAGATCCGAAATCAATATCCAGAAGGGTTCCCTGGGCTCCTTCCGCCAGAATGCTGTTATTGCCGGATAGGTACCGGTTAATTTCATATTCACTATTGATGATCTTAAAGGTCTTGAGTAATTCGACCGATTCAAACCATGCTTTTTCCATTTCGGAGAAATCTTCCTGAAAATGGAACATCTCAAAGATTTCACGATGTCTGGAAACCAGTGTGTCGTATCTTTCCCTGAAATCGGGGGTAAAAATGTCTCCGACACGTAATCCGTTACGACCCACTTTATCCGAATAGGTCGGCCCGATTCCTTTCAGGGTCGATCCGATCTTGGAATCTCCTTTGGAAATTTCGAAAGCTTTATCCAGTAGTCTGTGGGTGGGTAAGATTAAATGTGCTTTTTTGGAGATCAGCAGATTGGAAAAATTCACTCCGTATGTACCAAGTTCTTCAATTTCTTTTTTAAAAATGACTGGATCGATCACCACTCCGTTTCCGATGATGTTGATCTTATCGGGATGAAAAATCCCCGAAGGAATGGTATGTAATACATGTTTTATGTTGTTGAATTCCAGAGAGTGTCCTGCATTGGGGCCTCCCTGAAACCGGGCAATTACATTATATTTAGGGGTGAGCACGTCTACAATTTTCCCCTTTCCTTCATCGCCCCACTGAAGGCCGAGTAAAACATCCAAAGTATTCATTGTCAATTTATAATATAGAATATATAGTCTCTTCGAAGAGGCAAATAACGGGCTAAAATAGACTAAATTTTAACGAAAAGCAACTCATTATACATCCTTCTTAGGGTATCCCCAGATATACAGAGCATGCCGTGAATATTGAATAGAATGCAGGTTGCACAATTCTTCGATGATGGGTTGAAGTCCGGGATGATTGAATTCAATGATTTCTTCTCCCGGAAGATTGATGATGTGGCCGTGATTTGCAGCAAGTGTGGCTCTCTCGTATGTATTTTGTTGTGAATGAATCTGGTGCCGGATAATGATTCCGCACTCAAGCAATAAACGGATGGTGTTGTATAATGTGGCTCTGCTGATGTGGTAAGGTCTGTTTTTCATTTTGGAATACAAGGTCTCCGGAGTAAAATGTCCTGACTCTTCCATAATCAGCGTCAGAATAGCAAAACGCTCGGGAGTTTTTCTATGCCCCGTTTTCTGTAACCATTCAGAAAACCCGAGAGTCATAGCCTCTTTTTCTTTTTGATTCATCATCCAATCTTTTCTTGAGAAGGATCCAATATTTCTTCTCTCCGGATACGTTCAATTCCTTTGATCTTTTTAATCTTTGTAATCAGTTCATACAGATTTTTACTGTCGTGAATGTAAAGATCAATGGTTCCTTCAAAGATCCCGTCGTGACTGGTTACATGCAGGGTACGTATATTGACATTGAGCTCATTGGTCAGGGTGGTAATAATTTCGCTCAGAATACCAAAACGATCCAGACCCTGAATGAAAATCCT
>JAQVSH010000071.1 GCA_028700615.1 Bacteroidales bacterium | reverse complement strand
AGTTTGAGCATTTTTTTACGGCGTGCTCTTGACGCAACTGAGTTTACTGATCTAGGCATTTTAAAATTTTTTTTGAATGGCAGCGCCCGGTTAAGGATCTTTCATGCTGAACACTCTGTTTAACAATCTTTCAAATCGTAATGCGATAAAAAATTACTTCATACAAAGCATTAATTTTGCATTCTTAGTGTCACTTTTAGACACAAGACCTGAATAGGTAAGATTTCTTTTACGCTTTGTGCTTTTCTTGGTCAGAATATGACTTTTAAAAGCATGTTTACGTTTGATTTTTCCGCTTCCGGTGATTTGTAACCTTTTTTTTGCACCGGAAATAGTTTTCATCTTAGGCATTGTGGTGGTATAATTGATTGGGTTAAAAATAATTTATTTTTTCTTTGGTTTGGGAGAAAGAAACATAATCATCCTTTTTCCTTCGAGTTTAGGCAGTTGATCTACTTTTCCGTAATCTTCAAGGTCATTGGCAAAGCGTAATAGTAAAATTTCACCCTGTTCCTTGTATACGATCGAACGCCCTTTAAAAAAGACAAAAGCCTTTACCTTTGAACCTTCTTCGAGGAAGTTGATCGCGTGTTTAAGTTTGAAATTATAGTCATGGTCATCGGTATTAGGTCCAAAACGGATTTCTTTTAATATCACCTTGACGGCCTTGGCTTTTAATTCCTTTTGTTTCTTTTTTATCTGATATAAATACTTTTGATAATCCGAAATCTTACAAACAGGGGGTTCCGCAGTCGGTGAGATTTCAATCAAATCAAGTTCTAATTCCTGTGCCATGCGAAGCGCTTCCGCAATGGGAATAACTCCGACATTTTCAACATTTTCACCTACGACCCTGACAAATTTTGCCCTGATCTCCTGGTTGATTTTCAGTTCGTTTTTTTTCTGGTTTTGATTGGGTAACGCCATTTAAACGGTATATGGTAATATCAATGTTGAAATTTATTATAAGTTGCTCATTTGTTGTTTCACTTCCCCGGAAACCAAGTCCGCGAATTCTTTAAGACGCATACTTCCCTGATCTCCAAAACCATGTTTACGAACGGAAACCGTATTTTCTGCCTCTTCTTTTTCTCCTACAACCAACAAATACGGGATCTTTTTCAACTCATTATCACGTATTTTACGGCCGATTTTCTCATTCCGGTCATCAAACAGGGTGCGAATATCGTAATTATTTAAAAATCCAACAACTTTTTGGGCATAATCGTTGAATTTTTCGCTGATCGGAAGGATGATAACCTGATCAGGAGCAAGCCAGAGAGGAAGCCTTCCGGCTGTATGTTCAAGTAACACCGCTACAAAACGCTCCATTGAACCAAAAGGAGCTCTGTGAATCATAATGGGACGATGTTTCTGATTATCTGTTCCGGTGTATTCCAGTTCAAAGCGTTCCGGTAGATTATAATCTACCTGGATGGTTCCCAGTTGCCATTTTCTGCCGATCGCATCACGAACCATAAAGTCCAGTTTTGGCCCGTAAAAGGCTGCTTCACCCAGCTCAATAGTGGTGGAAAGACCTTTTTCTGCAGCTGCCTCAATAATGGCTGCTTCGGCTTTTTCCCAATTTTCATCACTGCCGATATATTTTTCTTTGTTGGCAGGGTCCCTCAGAGAAATTTGAGCAATATAATCTTTAAAGTCAAGCGCTTTAAAAATTCTGAAGATAATATCCATCACCTTGCAGAATTCTTCTTTTATCTGATCGGGACGACAGAATAAATGAGCATCATCCTGGGTAAAACTTCTCACCCGGGTCAAACCGTGAAGTTCTCCGCTTTGTTCGTAACGGTAAACGGTTCCAAATTCAGCGATGCGAACGGGAAGATCCTTATAGGAGCGGGGTTTAAACTTGTAAATCTCACAATGATGAGGACAATTCATCGGTTTGAGAAGGTATTCTTCTCCTTCCTGAGGAGTATTAATCGGCTGGAAAGAATCTTTACCGTATTTGACATAATGCCCGGAAGTAACATAAAGTTCTTTCTGCCCGATATGAGGAGTGATTACCTGTTGATATCCATATTCAGCCTGAACTTTTTTCAAATAGTTTTCAAGCCGTTCTCTCAGTTTGGCACCGCGGGGAAGCCAGATAGGAAGTCCCGGGCCCACAGTGGGAGAGAACATAAACAATTCAAGTTCCTTACCCAGTTTTCTGTGGTCTCTGAGCTTGGCCTCTTCTAATAAGACAAGGTATTCGTCCAGCAAACTCTGTTTAGGAAAGGTAATTCCATATACACGGGTCAATTGTCTGCGTTTTTCATCTCCGCGCCAATAGGCTCCCGCAATGGATGTTAATTTAACCGCCTTAATATATTCTGTTCCGGGTAAATGAGGCCCCCTGCACAGGTCAGTGAAATTTCCCTGTTCATAAAATGAAATGGTGCCATCCTGTAAATCGGAAATCAGTTCAAGCTTGTATTCGTCATTTTTACGGGTGAAAAAATCAAGCGCTTCCGATTTACTAACTTCCCTCCGTGTAAAGGGTTTTTTCTGACGGGCAAGTTCAATCATTTTGGATTCAATCACGGGAAGATCTGCTTCTGTGAGTAATTTACCCTCACCAAGGTCTATATCATAATAAAATCCGTTTTCAATGGCCGGTCCGATTCCAAATTTTGTTCCCGGATAAAGCGCTTCAATAGCTTCTGCCATCAGGTGAGAAGAAGAATGCCAGAATGCATGTTTTCCCTCCGGATCCTCCCATTTAAACAGTTTTAAAGAGGAATCTTCCTCAATGGGACGTGTCAAATCTACCGTCTGATCATTTACAGCGGCTGCGTATACCTCTTCTGCCAGCTTACGACTGATCCCTTTTGCAATTTCCAAAGGAGTGATTCCTTTGTTATATTCCTTGACGTTGCCGTCGGGAAAAGTTATTTTTACCATAAAACCAATTTTTTTGTCTGCAAAGATAGCGATTTTCTTCTATTTCACTCTATAAAAGCCTCAGTGGTTTGGCGGTTTCTTGTAATTCAAAAATCGCAGAAATTAGTTTTTTATTTCTTCTTACTTGAATACTGACCCTGCTTCCCGGCTTGGTTCTGAATATGCCCATAATATCATCCAGCGTATAGGTACTGGCCGCATTCCCATTAATCCTGGCAATTTCATCTCCTTCGATAATTCCGGCCTGATCAGCTGGAGATCCTTCCTCCACGTGACTTACTGTATAATAAGGTAAATTTCTTATCGGCTGAAAAACTTCCAGACCACTCATGTTTTGTTTAAAACTTTCTCGAAAACGATTTCCCGGGCGAATAATCAGTCTTTTGCCCGGAAAATCGAGAATCATATCAAAACGAGTCATAATTTCATTTCCAATACTTCCTGCTCTGAATTTGTCCTCCAACAGCTGTGGTTCGGGACTGGAAAGGGAGTCCAGTACGCTGACCAAGGGTTCATTCAAACTATAATTTCCAATTTTAACACTTTGAATTCTTCCCGGAGAACCAAATACTTCTCCATTCAGACCTCTGCCTAAAAACACCGGATTACCCAGATCCCTAAACCCAATATTGGAGGGATTATTGGAAAACAACCATATAGCATCAGTTAAACCGGTATCAAGCATTAGAAGTACTTTTTTTTCAGAACCGTCATGAAATGTGAGCAGGCACTCTATGTAGGGTTTTGTATTATATATGAGCAAGGGGATAATATTGTCCTTTTTCCTGGGACGATAACTAAAGGTCTCAGGACTATGCAGATATAGCATTTTCTTTTCCCTTTTATATTCAACCACAAAATTATTAAAGATATCCCATCCAATCACTCCGTTCACCCGTGTTCCAACTTTGGATGACAGATTAAAATCATTATGCGATACCAGAAAGACTTCCATACCGGTCATGTGAAAATCCGACACGGATACACTGTTCTGCGTGGAAAAAAAAACTCTTAAATCTTCGGAAGTTCCCAGTCCTCTTAAAACTCTAGAGGTGACAAAATTTAAATTAATGGAATCAGAAGCATTCTGTTCGGACAGGAGAATCGGTTCAAAACCACTATCCAATACAAAATCAAGAGGAACTGACTGATTAATTTTTAGTTGAAACAGGTCAAAATTACTCATGGTTTTTAACGGGAGACTGACCTTTATATGTTTTTTTGATTTTTTGTTCTTTTTAGAAAATGCTGTTTCATATACAATTCTTTCTGCATACATGTATTCAGACTGAGTGCAGAGCAGTGCAGCCAATATATAAAACAGAAAGACGGCAGATCTTTTCATTATATGTTTTTGATACGGCTTTTATTGCTGGAATAAAAACCTTTTTTACAGTTCCGCCCACAATATATCAACATTTAAAAGTAGGCAAAAAGTCCAACACTCGGCCGAATTGATTTAAATATTTTTAATGTGAAGCATTCTCCTGTTAACACGATTTAACAATATAATCTCTAAATTTGCCCTCATGATCTAAAAACATATCATAAGGACAATAACATATAAATAGTTTTTAATGAACGAAAGCGTTAATATCAAGGAAATCAACGAAATGATCAGGCAGGAAAGCTCATTTGTGGATATTGTATCCATGGAAATTGGGAAGGTCATCGTTGGACAAAAGCATTTGGTTGAGAGTATGCTGATCGGATTGTTGTCTGATGGACACGTGCTTTTGGAAGGAGTCCCCGGATTAGCAAAAACCCTGGCGATAAAAACCCTTGCAGGAACCATGAATGCAAAATTCAGCCGGATTCAGTTTACTCCTGATTTATTGCCTGCTGATTTGACCGGAACTATGGTTTACAGTCAGAAAAGTGAAGAGTTTGCCGTGAAAAAAGGTCCGATATTTGCTAATTTTGTGTTAGCCGATGAAATCAACAGATCCCCCGCAAAGGTACAAAGTGCTCTTTTGGAAGCCATGCAGGAAAAACAGATCACGATCGGAGCACAAACCTTTTATCTGGAAAAGCCTTTTCTTGTACTTGCGACACAAAATCCGATTGAACAAGAGGGAACGTATCCGCTTCCTGAAGCTCAGGTGGACCGCTTTATGTTAAAGGTAATTATCAAATACCCGCAAAAAGAGGAAGAAAGGCAAATTATGCGGCAGAATCTTGCTCAAAAATTTCCTGCACCCAATGCGGTAATCAGCATTGACGATATTATCAAAGCCCGCGATCTCGTGAAACAGGTTTATATGGATGAAAAGATCGAAAGATATATTCTGGATCTTGTGTTTGCAACCCGTTACCCATCTGATTATAAATTGGGGCAGTTTGAAAATATGATTCAATACGGGGGCTCTCCGCGTGCTACCATTAACCTGGCGCTGGCCAGCAAAGCCTATGCCTTTATTAAACGCAGAGGGTATGTGATTCCGGAAGATGTGCGTGCTGTATGTTATGATGTACTCAGACACCGCATTGGACTTACTTACGATGCTGAAGCAGAAAATATTACTTCTGAAAATATTATTACGGAAATTTTGAATACGGTCGAAGTGCCTTAGCATGATGGAAGCAACAGATCTGATTCGAAGAGTTCGGAAAATAGAAATCAAAAGCCGCGGATTATCCAATCAAATTTTCGCCGGAGAATATCATTCTGCATTTAAAGGAAGGGGAATGGCATTCAGCGAAGTGAGGGATTATCAGTATGGTGATGACATTCGTAATATAGACTGGAATGTTACCGCCCGGTTTAATCATCCCTACGTAAAGGTTTTTGAAGAAGAAAGGGAGTTGACCGTGATGCTTCTGGTGGATATCAGTGGTTCCCGTGAATTTGGATCTACGGTTCAGTTAAAAAGATCTTTAATGGCTGAAATTTCGGCTGTTTTGTCTTTTTCTGCCATTCAGAATAATGATAAAGTCGGGGTGATTTTGTTTTCTGATCAGATTGAAAAATTTATTCCTCCTAAAAAAGGGAAAAAGCATATTTTGAGAGTGATCAGGGAGCTTATTGATTTTGAGCCGGTAAATAAAGGAACGGACGTTACAGTAGCTCTTCGGTATTTGACCAATGCCATTAAAAAGAAGACTACCGCTTTTTTAATTTCAGATTTTATCACTCCGCCTTTTGAGGAAGCCCTTAAAATTGCCGGAAGAAAACATGACATGGTTGCCCTGAGAATATATGATCCCCGGGAAGCCGAACTGCCTCCTGTGGGTATGATGAAGATTTCTGATGCGGAGACGGGAAAGCGGATGTGGATAGATACCGCTGATGCTTATACCAGAAAGATGTATGCAGAACACTGGTTTTTCACGCAGCAAAAAATTGAAGAAACGTTCAGAAAATGTGGTACAGACCATGCAATTTTTCGTACTGACAGGGATTATGTGGTTCCTTTAATGAAATTGTTTAAATCTCGATGAAAAACCATACGATGAAAACCTATCGGGATATACTCATCTGTCTGATGTCCGGCGCTTTGTTAATGCTTTTGCCGTTGACCCTGTGGGCTCAAAATCCTTCAGGAAAGGCTTTTGTTGATAAGGACAGTATTAGGGTAGGAGATCAGGCAACACTTCAGATTGAAGTGGATCTTCCAGGGGATGCACAATGGGAGTGGCCCGTTCTGGCAGATTCCATTTCCGGTAATATTGAAATTATACAGGGTTTTCCTTTGGATACCGTTAGAAGTACCGGGAGGCTAAAACTCAGCGGAAAATATGTAATTACCAGTTTTGACAGTGGATATCATCAGCCACATCCTTTATTGGTTCCTGTTCGGATTTCAGGTCAGACAGACACCTTGCGGATAGACCTTCCTCCGGTACAGGTCACATTGGTTCCTGCAGACTCTGCCCGAAAGATCTATGACATTAAACCGGTTTATGCTGCCTCTATCACTTTTAATGAGATATTCCCCTATATATTAGGGTTATTAGTGCTCATGGCGGTTGCTGTTTTATTGTACAGGTATCTTCGCCATCGCAAATCCCGGGAAAGTCAGATTCCTGATAGTCCCAGAATGGCCATACCTGCACATTTGCAAGCAATCAGGGAATTGGATGCCCTTCGTGCTGAAAAACTTTGGCAGACAGGAAAAACAAAAGAATATTATACCCGCCTTACCGATATTGTCAGGTTTTATTTGCACAGAAGATTTGGTATCAGTGCGCTTGAATCTACAACTGCGGAGATTTTGGATGATTTGAAACAAAGTGACTTTGAAGATAATCAGTTGATGAATAAATTAGAAGACCTGTTTATTTCTGCAGACCTTGTGAAGTTTGCAAAGTCTAATCCTTTGGCTGATGAAAATGAGACCCATCTTTTGGATGCTTATTTGTTTGTAAATAATACGAAACCCGAATGTCCTGATTTTTCATTGGGATCTGGTCAGGGTGAAACTTCCAAAACTAATATTCAATGAGTATGGAGACGATTAGTTTTGTGAATCCGGCTTTTTTCTGGCTGTTTATTCCCTGGGCAGGGTTGATAGCATGGTATGTTTTTCGCAGGGCTACTTTAAATTCTACCATAAGATTTTCAGATTCAAAACCGTTTTTAAACCTGAAGAAGCCCCTGAAAATTCGTCTCAGGCATTTGCCTTTTGGCATTCGCATGCTGGCTCTTTCTCTGATTATTGTTGCGCTGGCAAGGCCACAATCTTCCAATGAATGGGAAACCGTCAATACGGAAGGCATTGATATTATGATCACGCTGGATATTTCCGGAAGTATGCTGGCGCAGGACTTTCAACCCGACCGGTTGGAAGCCGCCAAAGAGGTTGCTTCTGAGTTTATTGCAGGAAGACCCAATGACAGGATCGGACTGGTGGTATTTAGCGGGGAAAGTTTCACACAATGTCCTCTTACTACCGACCATGCGGTACTTTTGAACCTTTTCAAAAGTATTCACAGCGGAATGATTGAGGACGGTACGGCCATCGGCTCCGGACTGGCCAATGCTGTAAACAGAATTAAGGACAGTGATGCCATAAGCCGGGTAATCATTTTGCTCACGGATGGGGTTAACAATACCGGTTCGGTAGCCCCCCTTACTGCAGCCGAACTCGCCCGGACATTCGGAATAAGGGTTTATACCATCGGAGTGGGTTCTGAGGGAATGGCTCCATACCCGGTTTCGACTCCTTTTGGGATAAGGCTTCAAAATATGGAAACACAAATTGATGAAAATGTGCTCAGAGATATTGCGTCGATGACCGGCGGATTGTATTTAAGAGCTACAGATAACGCTAAGTTAAAGTCAATTTATCAGGAAATAGATCAACTTGAAAAATCAAAAATCAGTGTTCAGGAACACCATAAAAAACAGGATCAATATTTTTTCTTTGTTTTTGCAGCAGCATTGTTACTGATGGTTGAG
>JAQVSH010000070.1 GCA_028700615.1 Bacteroidales bacterium | reverse complement strand
CCGTAGGCAATGTCTGCAGCTCCGGCTGTTGCAAGCCCATTGGCTACCTCGGCGCCGATTTCGTCCCCTGAAACACTCGTATTGGGATCGTAGTAATCATATTTGACTACTAAAGAGTGTCTGGTGTTGAATAAATCCTGTATAAAATATCCGTAGTATCCCCGGGTATCCCTTAGATACGTGTCTGAGACATGCAGATCGCTTGATTTAGGGCTAACATTGTTTGTGGCAGTGCCAGGCTGTTCCCCGGTGATCAATTCTCCGCGGAGTTGTGTGAGCCCGAGTTTGGTTTCCAACGCCAGTTGAAGATCCACACCGGTGTACTGGCGGCGGGCATATTCTCCGATGTTGGATTCTTTGTCGTTCAAAAGAAATCCCCCATTACTCATAGAGTATACCTTGGAGGTTTTTTGCATAACGCCTCCGTTATAGTATGAAACTCCCAATCCCAGTTTAATGCGTTCTCCGGCAAGTATTTTATTATAAGAGAGATGTCCGATAAAATCTTTAAATCCATTATTTTCGGTGGTAATTCCGTTGCCTGCAAAGATTCCGGCTTCCAGTTTTAATACATTCCATGGAGAGGTTTTAGCAGGTTGGAGCGTTATGGCCGCTCCAAGGTCTCTTTCATCCGGGAAAAGACTTTGAAAAAGCCGGCTTCTTTCGGGAGATTCTCTGCGGGATGAAGAGTTGGAAATTTCATGTCCGAAAGGACGATCAAAAACACCGGTTTTCAAAAAAATGGTCGGATAGGTCGGAATTTTCAATAAACCGTAGGCATCTTTTATGCCTATTCCTTTTTCAGTAATGTCTAGTTGAAAAACAGCACCTCCCCAGAGATTGTCATAGGCAACTTTTAGCCTGCCTCTGCGGACCATGAACCGGTTATTCATATCTGCACTGAAGTTGCCCCCGGCAAAGACGTCCCTTGTAGCTTCGTCTTCTCCGATTTGCCATTGAGTTTGGATATAACCTGTAATCTTCAGCGCGGCGCTTTTTTCCTGAGCTGCTTCAAGCAATGCAACTTTTTGCTGCAATAACAAGAGGGGGTCGGTTTCCGGCTCTTGAGCCTTAAGAGCGGGTTGCGCCATGAATAACGCCAGTCCTAGTACGAAAAGCATTTTTTGCATAGTCTTTGTTTAGATGAGTAATTGCTTTTTATGTTTACACTGCGAATCTACCAGGGAGATGTTAAGACTATTTTAAGCGGGTTTTAATTTTTTGGTGATCTATTGTTACCAAATGATTAAGAAATAGTTTTCCTATTTTTCGAATTTATACCCGATTCCTTTAATGGTTTTGATCCGGTCCGTTCCGGTTTTCTCCCGGATCTTCCGGATGTGTACGTCGATGGTTCGTTCCCCGACAAAACTGTCATTTCCCCATACCTTGCTGAAGATCTCCTCCCTCCGGATTACTCTATTGGAATTCTCTGATAACAGGGCTAATAATTCAAATTCTTTACGGGTAAGACTGATCGCTTCTCCGTTTTTTAGCACAGTATATCCTTCTGTATCAATCACCAGATCATTGGGGAGCTCTTTTGACGGGATGTCCGGAGAGGATTCGGGGGAAAGACGCCGTTTGAGGAGAGATTGAATCCTGCTGATCAATACTTTCGGACGAATCGGTTTGGTGATATAATCATCTCCGCCAGCCTGAAAACCGGCAATTTGAGAGTAGTCTTCTCCTCTTGCGGAAAGAAAAACGATGAGGGTGGATTCCATTTCCGGGTTTTCCCTGATTTCAGAACAGACTTCAATTCCATCCATTTCAGGCATCATGATATCCAAAAGGATTAAATCCGGCTTGTATTTCAGGGAGATCTGAACAGCCTCTCTGCCATTCTTTGCTTCAAGTACCCTGTACCCTTCTTTCATCAGGTTGTATCTGACAAATTCCCGGATATCGGGTTCATCATCTACTATCAGTATTCTGACTTTGTCGCTCTCCATACTATCTATCATTGATACGTATGAAGCAAAACTAATAACCTACAGTTAACTTAATGTTAATAGCAGGTTATTTTTATGATATGTTTTTGAAAATAAAACAATTATGATCCAGGTACGCCTTTCTATTTTCCAAAGACATATTCCATCCAGGCATTGGACATCAGCTGAGCCCCGGCCAGAGACGGGTGCACGCCGTCGGCAGACCAGTATGATCCGGGAGCCAGTTTGCAGGCTTTGTCAAATAGTTTTTGATAAGGAATAAATACAGAGTCAAATTCCTTAGACATTTTAAATGCGGCTTCCCTGTATCCGTCAAATTCCGGAAACCATTTATCATTGACCGCCGAGGTGTTGGTAATGGCAAAAGGTTCGCAGATGATCAGTTTTACATTGGGGAGCTCCTTGAAAGTTCTCTGCAATAACGCCCGGTAGTCCCTTTCATATATTTCAACGGTCCCGTCATATTTCCCTTCCAGTTTGTGCCAGAAATCATTCACCCCAATCAAAATGCTTAATACAGAGGGCTTCATGTCAAGACAGTCTTCCTGCCAGCGTTCGTTCAGCTGATACACTTTATTTCCGCTAATTCCCCGGTTGTATATTTTCAGATCATAACCAGCAAACCGGTTCAATAGCTCAGAAGCAGCCAGAAAAGCATATCCGGTACCCAAGGCTCCGGAATTATTGGGATTCTTGTCATTTTTTCTTCTTCCCCAATCCGTAATCGAATCTCCCTGAAACAGGACAACAGATCCTTTGGGCATCGTGTATTTTCCCGAAGCAGCAGGCAACATGGCTCCGAAAGTCTGATTGGAAAGTGCGGAAACAGATAAGCCTCCGACAAGGGCTGTTTTGAGAAAGTTTCTACGTGTGTTTTGCATGCCTGTATAAGATAAATGGAAGTTAACCGGTGACTCCGTGATGATTATCGTGACTAGTACATATAGACAAACTTACCGGATTTTCATCGTAAATACAAACAATTTAGTACTTTTGCTCAAGTATAAAACCCTGCATTATGGCTGTAGCCCGTTTTGGCGTTTCCCTGGAAGAAGATTTACTGGAAGCCTTGGATCAATATGTCCGGATTAACCGGTTCCCTAATCGTTCCCAGGCCATTCGCCATCTGATTCAGAAGAATCTTGTGGAACAAAAATGGCAATGCAATAATCTGGTCATGGGAGCTGTTGTTTTGGTTTATTCCCAATCCAAAAGGGACATTACCCGTTGCACGCTGGAGTTGCAGATTGAGTATCAGGATGTGATCCTTTCCACCCAACATTATTTTCTGGAGGAGAATTGTCTTGAGATTGTAGCAGTCAAGGGAAATGCCGCCCGCCTTACCGAATTATCTGATCGTTTGATTGCCGTGAAAGGCATACAACATGGTAAACTCGTCATGAGTAAGGCCTGAAAGGGTTGATGATTGAGGCAGCCTCTTTTTATTCCGTCCGGAGGACTCCGATAATCAGGGCCATTCCATTTACTTCTGATTCCGGAATCTCAAAAGGTTCATATTCCTTTTGGTTGCTGACAATCAGTAGCCTGTCTTCTGCAGAACCTTTTTTAATTCTTTTGATCAATATTCCCTGGCCTTTTGTGGAAAGAACATAGCATTTGTTCCACTGAATAAACCTTTTTTCCCGGACCATCCTGCAAGCCACCAGGTCTCCCCCGGAATATTCAGGAGACATATCTTTTCCTTTTACCCGGATCAGAAAATCAGCTCCTTCAAAATCAGGGATGTGATAGATGTCCTGCACGTCTTCATCCCGAATCATAAAATGATCATCGCCAAATCCAAAAACCCCTTCCGGATTTATCAGAGGAATCCACTGCAATGCATCCGGGTTTCCGATCCATTCTTTCTTCGAAAGATACCCGTTTTTTCTCACCTCTTTTTTCCCCGTCACGGAATACTCTTCTTCGGGGGCAGGTTCCCTGAGCATAGAACCCTTTCCGGTAATCAGCCATTCCGGATTTAATTCGGGGTAGGCGATTAATATCTTTTCCAATTTATCGGAACCCAATTGAGTTGCGTTGTGAATCAAACTGTGTGAAAATCCTGATTTTTCAGAGAATTTTCGCACACTTATTCCTTCTTTTCCTGCAAAGAATAAAATTCTTTCCCGGATATTGGAAAATTTATTATTCATTCCTTTGTGGTTTGCATAATAAAATATACATTTGAACAGGCTCAAAAACTAATCATTTGATCAATGTCTACAAATCTAAGAAAAATTTTTGTCGAACACGGAATGGTAACAAGGATTGCCCAAAGAATGAATGTCAGCCGGAATACAGTACGAAATTCCCTTTTAGGGAAAACAGCTACAAAAAAGGCGTTGAGCATTCGGAGAATGGCACTTGAAAACGGAGGGATAGAAGATCTTAGATTGGGTCAGTCCCGTTCTATGTTTGAATAGTATCCCTGATATTTTTTTTGTGTTCAGGTGGATCTATAAAATTTAATGAAGGTTGGTGCCGGTTGATTGCTGTAGTAGTTATGCCGCCAATGAGGCTGTCCGGAAGAAAGGACGGCCTCATTCATTATTTATCTCAGAAAATAACGGATACCTGTCGGTTAAACATTGATGCAAAGGGCATCATTCAGGGCTATAATCGCCTTACTGTAATTTTCCCGATCAATTACAAACTGCATATTAATTTGTTTCAGGGATTGTCCGATGGCAAGAATGTTAATATCAGCTTTTGCGAGCGCTTCAGCTGCCTGAGCAAGCGTGCCTTTGCGGGCAATATTGGTTCCCATGGCAGAGACCAGGGCCACCGGCAGGCAGACTACCTGTTCGTAGGAGTCCCCGAGTTCATCCACTAAGGCGTTTACCCGTTTACTGTCCCAGACTACCATGGTAATACAGTTCGCATTGGTAGACTTCATAATGTAACTGATCCCATGTTTGGTAAATATGCGCATAATATTCATGTCAAATCCAACCTCACCGACCATCATGGGGTCATGAATCTCAATGGCCAATACCTTGGGCGTCCCGGAAACAATTTCAACCCTGGATTCTTTACTGATATAATCTTTGCTGATCAATGTTCCGGCATGTTCGGGATCAAAAGTGTTTTTAATGCGGATATTGATGCCCGAAATTTCGAGTGGTTTGGAAGCTTTCGGATGAATGGCTTCCATTCCGATATCCGCCAGTTGATCGGCAATCATAAAGCTGGTCTGGCCCACCGGAATAGATTTGTCCAGCCCGACAATTTTCGGATCTGCGCTGGAAAGATGGAATTCTTTATGAATAATGGCCTCATTGGCCTTGATTTCCACTGCAATTTTACTAAAAGTGACTTCCGAGTATCCCCGGTCAAAGGCCCTCATAATTCCTTCTGTACCTTTGGTATATCCCGTGGCAATACAGAGCGTTTTGCTGAAATTAATATCCTTAAAGGCCTTCTTGATCCGTTCATCAATGGTTAAAAATTCCGTGTCATTGAATCCGCATAAATCAATAAAAGTGGCATTAATTCCGTGATTGCTCAGAATGTTGACGGAATTCCAGGCAGAGTGAGCTTCTCCGATAGAGGCCAGAATTTCCCGTGCGGCCAAATAAATATCAGTCTTGCTGACATACCCCGAAGCAATGACATTATACATGCTGTTGAGGTAGTTTTTGGCACGGTCAATCCTTCCCCGGATAAACATTTCTGCCTCCAGTTGATCCAGCTTAATGTCCTCAAAAGAACGGTTGATGTCAATTAACCTTTCACAAAGCAAATCCAGCGTGGTTCTGTAATCCTCATTATGCAGAAATTTCTGATACACTCCGGGCTCTCCGGTTTTTTTGTGTTCCAACAACCAGTTTGTCACGTTGTTATATGCAGAAACAACAAAAACGCGGTTATACATCTCTTCAGGTTTTCGCTTTCCAATAATGATGTTTTTCATTACATCCCCGAATTGCGACATTGAAGTACCACCGATTTTTTCTACAGTCAGCATGACAATTTTTCTTAAATGTTAATTGTTAGTTCAACCTGCAAAAAAAAGTTTTTTTTACTTAAAATCCTTGTCATATGCGAAAAAACTAAAAAAATATTAGGTTTAGCTGATCATTCCCCAGTGTTCCGTGGTGTAATGGTTTCTAATCAACTCTTTACGAAGCGGTTTGTTCTCCGGAGAAGAAAGTTCCGGATCTTCGGAAAGAATCTCTTCGGCAAGATTTCTGGCATACTGCAGTAAAATTCCGTCTTTGGCGAGGTTGGCCAGTTTCAGATCAAAGGCTTGTCCGCTTTGTCTTGTTCCTTCCAGTTCTCCGGGACCCCGGAGTTTGAGGTCTGTTTCGGAAATCTCAAATCCATCGGAGGTAGCCAGTAATGCCTGAATTCGTTTACGCCCGTCTTCCGAAATTTTATAGGGAGTCATTAATATACAATAGGATTGATCAGAGCCTCTGCCGACTCTTCCCCTGAGCTGATGGAGTTGCGACAATCCGAACCTTTCAGCATTTTCAATCACCATGACAGTTGCATTGGGTACATCCACCCCGACTTCAATCACGGTGGTTGCCAGCAAAATTTGCGTCTGCCCCTGCACAAAACGTTTCATCTCTCTTTCTTTCTCCTCCGGTTTCATTTGCCCGTGCAATACGCTGATAGAATATTCAGGGGGAGGAAAAACATCCATCACATGGTTAAATCCCATAGTAAGGTCTTTGTATTCCACCTTATCGGATTCATCAATGAGGGGAAACACCATGTAAACCTGCCTTCCTTCTTTGATCTGTCGGCGTACAAATCCGTGCATTTTCAGGCGTTGGCTGTCGTAGTAATGGACCGTTTGAATGGCTTTTCTTCCTGCCGGAAGTTCATCAATGACCGATACGTCCAAATCTCCGTAGAGGGTCATAGCCAGCGTTCTTGGAATTGGGGTGGCTGTCATCACCAGCACGTGAGGGGGCGTTACATTTTTATTCCATAATCCGGCTCTTTGGGCGACTCCGAAACGATGCTGTTCGTCTATCACTGCCAGTCCGAGATTCGCAAACTGTACGGGTTCTTCAATCAGGGCATGAGTTCCGGTCAGTATCTGCAGGGATCCGTTCCGGAGCCGTTCCATCATGGTTTTCCTCTTGGATTTTGGCGTATTTCCGGTAAGCAGTTCAACCTGAACATCCATATCTCCCAGAAAATTCCGCAGGGTCTGGTAATGCTGTTGAGCCAGAATTTCTGTGGGACACATCAGGCAGGCCTGATATCCGTTATCGAGTGCAATTAACATAGACATCAGGGCCACAAGGGTTTTTCCGCTGCCGACATCTCCCTGCAACAGACGATTCATCTGATGCCCGGTACCGGTATCCTGTCTGATCTCCCGGATGACTTTTTTCTGGGCATTAGTAAGTTCAAAGGGTAATCTGTTTTGGTAGAACGTGTTAAAAATATTTCCGACCTTTTTAAATAGGAATCCCTTTGTTTTGGTTTCCCGGTTTTTCTTTTGATGAAGGATATCCAGCTGGGTAAATAAGAGTTCTTCCAGTTTGATTCGGTATTCAGCTTTATGGAGATACTCAATACTTTGCGGAAAATGAATGTTAAAGAGTGCGTCATGCAGGGACATCAGACGCAGCCTTTTCACCAGAGAATCCGACAGTGTTTCGGGAATGCGTCCCGGCATTCCCCTCCACAGGGTGGTCTGCAATTTCAGGATGGCTTTGGAGTTCAGAAAACCTTCCTTCATCTTTTCGCTGGTGTTATACATGGCTTGGAGTGAAGAGGCAATCGAGGTTTCTGCATGTGAAACCTCCTCCAGTTCCGGGTGGACAAAATTGATTTTACCGTTAAATATCCCGGGTTTACCCAGCAAAATATATTCAGTCTGAAGGTGCAGTGTTTGTTGCAAATAACGGATTCCTTTAAAAAAGACCAGAAGTACCGTCCCTGTTTCATCCGTAAAGTCCGCGACCAGTCGTTCATGGGAGGAAGTCCCGATTTTCTCAATTCGGGTAATCTTCCCACGGAGCTGAATATAGGCGGCATCTGTGGGAATATCCCTGATCTGATAAAACCGGGTACGGTCGAGGTATTTATAAGGGAAATAAAACAGTAAATCCCGAAATGAGCGAATTTCCAGCGATTTCCCCAGCATCTCCGACCGCCTGGGACCTACCCCCGGCAAAAACTTGATAGGTTGTTCCAGATAATGATCCATGGATCATTTTAAATACATTTATTTATTGCTGACGCCTTTTTCTATTTCCATGAAAAAACGGACTGTTCCGACCTTTAATTCCTCGGTGGCTGCATCATCACATACAAAAATTCCATTGGGATGGCTTTGAAGCGCCGAAACGGGACACATATGGCTCATCGGGCCTTCAATCAGTTTTTGTGCGGCTCCGGCTTTGCTGCGTCCGTTG
>JAQVSH010000069.1 GCA_028700615.1 Bacteroidales bacterium | reverse complement strand
ACCGCCAAGAAAAATGTTGAGAAAGTAGACCAAACTGGGTTCTGGAGGCTTAAAATGATAGCAGTTTGTCTTATATCTGGGCAGCTTAACCACCAAACCAGCAAGCCAATGCTTTCAGCAACAGGTTAGCTGAAGGAGCGAAGAGACAAATCGACAATCATTCCTTCACGCAGCCGACTGGTCTGGTTGGTTGTTGATTGTCAGGATCAATCGAGTTCCAGAATCTTTTCGCAGAGAATGCCGGATATCGCGGCCGACAAGAGTTTTGATAGCGTGCGGTGACTCCGATAACAGACCACCGGAAGAGTCCATTCCAGCAGAGCCATGTAATAGGGAAAGATGTCCGGATCGCCCCCGGCGGTGCGCAAAGCATAATTCCTAACTTTGTGAGTCAACCGGATGTTCCGCTGAACCACCTCGGGAATGCCACTATCCATGGAGACCTCAAATGGCTGATCTAATCCGGAAAGGTGGTAAAGAGGCATAATCAGGTTAATCATAGCTACCACATCACGCTGGTCAGCAATCGGAGCCTGATCAATCATAAAGATGGCTTCCAGTCGGGCAAAATCGCTGATGGCCGCACGGGGCCTGGTCTCGGAAAAGTCGATCAGATAAACGTTCAACCCCTCGTCAAGCAAGATGTTTTGCAAATTCAAATCGCCGTGACAGATTGCTGTGAGGTAGTCGTACGACCGAGCCCTTCGCCTGGGATACTCCTCACGGAGAAACCGATAGGGATTGAGGAACTCCCGATCGAGCCCGTCAATTCTGAAAGTGGCCTGTTCGGGATCAATACCCAGGACCTCCTGCGCTGTCTCAACAAGCGTGGGGAAAAAGGTAAGGGTAGGGTCGTGATCCCGAAAGGGATGAATGGCCTCCCTGACCGGTTGACCGTACCAGGGCTTTAAAATGTGCAGAAAGATCTTGTCGAACAAGTCCTCCAGTTCGGCTAAAGGCCAGCTTTCATAAACGTGAAGCAGCCATTTCAGCTCAGTACCTTCCCCACCAACTCCGACAAAATTGTATCGAAGGGCTCCCATATTGCAATAAAAGGCGGTACCCAGAACAATTGCGCTGTTATTCAGGATAAAAGGAAGGGCATAGCGCTGGCAGCAATCAGCTTCACGGGTGATCATATCACGATGACCCATCTTCATCACCGTAGGTCGCAGCTTCCGGTCAGCCGCGTCGTAGGATTCAACCTGAAAGGTCTGGGCCGAATACCCCCCATGAAGCGGTCTGATCACTATCCGCGCCGAATCAGAAAACAACCGGCGGGCAAGATAAGCCTGATATAACTCCAGATCTTCAGAGCCTCCCATGTCCACTTCCGTCTGAGTAATGCCTGCCCCGGTGATACTGTCCGATTGAAACAACCAGGCAACCGGTTGCGTCACCAGATCAGCTAATCCCACCCGCTCAACACCTTCGATGTTCTCTATGGATAATAATCGCTCTATATAATTATCAATTTGCTCATTATAAGAAGGTTGTACCCCCTTCGACAGAACAAAGCGAATGCCGGTAAAACTGTTGCCACCCGATGTACGTTGCATGAAGGAAACCCATGATTCGGGAAAATGTACCGCACTAGCTAAGGCCTCCTCCCCCCTGCCAAGCCAGCCAAAGAGCAGGCTGGGTTTGCCCCTGACTTCACCGATGCTTAAGATGGCTCGTATGGGTACCGACCCATGGTCGAGGGTGAGATGGTACAACTGATCAACCCACTGATCCAGCGAAATGGCCTGGTTGTGGTTAGCTTCAACGAACGTATTAGGTTGATTATCAACTGATAAAGCCCATTGAACATAGCAACCGCAGGTGGCCGGATCCTGAACCACCCGAAAATCAGATGGCTCGGACGAATCATCAGGAATAAAACCTGAGCTCTTTCCCAACGTGACAAAGAGTCCCCGACGATTCAACTCCTCCTCCAAGGACTCAGCCGGGGAGCCAATGCCAATGGCAAAGCCCAGCTCATGGTAGCCTGCCAGACAATTCTCTTCCCATATCCTAACCGGTCCGGTTGCCGGGGCCAGCATTCGAAAGGATACCGGAAACCCTTCCAGATTAACTCCCGTGGCGCGATTCCCCAGATCGCGCAGCCGTAAAGCCTCCCCCTCCGCCTCCTCAACGCCGGGGAAAACGGGCAGTACCGCATCCAATCCAGTCATCCCAAGTACCTGCTGTACTTCATCCGATAAGCTTGCCAGCAATAGTGCCCCTTGTTTGGCAACCAACTGCCGACTGGCGACTAACAGGCAGCGTATTCCACTGCTGGCCAGGTAACTGCATCCACTAAAATCGAGTATCAGAAACTCTTCTCGGTCAACCCAAGATTGAATTTCCGTGGTAAAAAAAGTGGAACTGACCGTATCCAGACGACCCTCCAGCCGGATCCTGATAACCGCTCCATCTGTGAAGATGACAATGGCTAAACCTCCTTGGGGCGTCTCTTTTCTGATCATTTTTCTCCGGCCAGGGCAGCCTCCTCCGTGGGAAAGATCTGGAAAATGGTAGAGAATCCCGAAATATCGAAAATCTCCTGAATCTCTGGTTGCAGACAACAAAGGCGAAAAATCCCCTGCTGCCCTGACAGCCTCTTCTGTAACACAAGGAAAACCCTTAACCCCGAACTACTGATGTAATTCAAGTCAAAACAATTAATAATCAGGTTTTTACAGCCCTGATCGATCAGACTGACCACAGCGGACTCAAATTCCACAGCCCGGGTGGTATCAATTCGACCATTTACCTTGACCATTTTAAACTCGCCTGATGTGGTGATTTCTAATTTCATTGTTCAATGCGTTTATTGAGTGTTAAATAGTTCTTATTCTCCTTTCTTTCGTATTCAACCTGATCCATGATTTTCTTGATCAGGAAGATCCCCAATCCCCCAATAGGCCGGTCTTCTGCCGCCAGGGTAATATCAGGGTCGGGCCGGGCTGTGGGATCGTAAGCATGGCCATCATCCATGATGCTGATTGTCAACAGATCATCTTGCCGGGTGAAGTCGATCAGGATTGTATGGACTTCCTCATCATCATAGCCATAAAACATGATGTTGGTCACAGCCTCCTCAAGAGCCAGGTTAAGGTTCAGGATGAGCTTGACAGGCAGGTCCCATTCAGTGGCAAGCTCCTCAAGAAAGGCCTCTACCCGGGTGAGCTCTTCCACCCGGTTTCGCAGGGTTAGTTGCTTGTGGTAGTGTGTATTCATCGGCGAGGGGATTCAGTGTCGAAAAGCCGGTTTTTCATCATGGTGGTGGACTGGGGCGACGACAGTGAGTCGGATCGGTCACCCGAAAACGAGAACGAGCATCCGGCAACCAGATAGGTGCTGCCAATCAATGGATTAACGATTACGCTCAGACTCAGTGGCAGGCTGAAATGTTCTGTTATTCGAATCGGCCGTGACACCCGGCACCCCACATTCACCAGGCCGGGCTTAGGACCATAGTAGGTGCCTTTTGCCTGAGCACCGGCAAAAGCCAGGATACTGGTCTCTCTCACCTGGTGATCGAATTGGAGCTCCAGGTATAGGCTTCTGGTAGGATCCGCTCCATAGAAAAAATAGCTTCCCAGCAGATTGAACGGCAGTCGATCACCACCACTGGTCGTCACCTGGACCTCCAGCAGATGACTCGTGGAGGGTTCATGAAACGTGAAAAAGTTGAGCTCACGGCCCTCTTCAAAGGTCCAATAGTCCCAGAGCGCTACGGTGATGAACCCAAATTCCCCGGAGATATAAAAATCGGTCTCCAGAATGCCAGGACCGCTCATTCTGTATGCTCCCCAGCTCCCCAGGGTGAAGGCTCCGCGAGATATCGACAGGTCGGGCTGGATGCTGGGAGCCTGACCGATCTCAAGGCCCCGCCAAATATAGCGACTCACCAAATCCACGCTGCCATTCACAGTGATCGGCGTTCGCGATCCTTGTCCCTGAAGGGTGAACGGGGCCGAAAAAAGAGTCCCAAGTAGTAAGATGCCGACTGAAATGATGCGAGTGTTCATTGGAATAGTCTTTCGGAATCAGAGTTTTAAAGAGAACATAAATTGGTTACCTGGTTGTTCCAGGTTGAAAGCCCTCGAAAATCCGAAGGATACGGTCGATTTCATCAACGAAAATAGCACGATTTCTAAATTTATCTGAAGGCCTGATGAATAGTAAGTTTTTTGCGGTAACGGATTGGCCATATTGGTAAAGAGCCCCATCCCAAAAATGGTGGCTTGTGCATGGGTGGCATACAGTCCTTTGAACCCTAATTTACGGAACCGTACCGGGGGCAGATTGAGCTCGCCGCACAGTTTAGCATAATTCAATCCCTGGAGCTCGTTAATCTCAGCTCCCGGAAAACTCGCCATATCACGGTATTGCCTGACATCCCGGTAGTCGAGATAATTATTCCCAAATCCTCCAAAATAGAAATGGGAGTTGGTTTTATCGGGTGGACCAAAGGATTGGCCTGCTGATGTTCTAAGCCAGAAAGAGGTGTGACGGATGGGAAGGAGAAATCCAAGATCCAGATTATGAATGAGTTGGGGGTAGATTATTTTTTCAGCCATACTGGCGTAGGCATAGACATTCCAATCGTATCCCTGCTCCGGCTCGATGGCGCCCAGCGAGCGGCGCAGGCGACTCCGGTGTAAGTGAACATACCCGGTGTACAGGTTCCGAAAATCAGAAGCTACATTCTGATAATCCGGCAGGGTCTCCAGATCACCATACATGGCGAGGCGAAAAGATAGCTCTGTCTTGTTGGGAGCGAAATTCCGAAATACTTTATGATACTTTCCTGAGAATGCATAACCAGCTCTGCTGAAGCGCGTTGGGCCAAACAAATCGTAGAAATCAGCATAATTGTAACTGCCGGTAAAGGTCCATCCCCAAAAGCGGTATTCGGCCGAGAGATGCGGAATCTGTTTGGTTGGCAGATCGGCGTACGGGGTAACTGATAGCTTGATATTCAGAGAATTAATCCCCATTGGGTCCATAAAGTTTAGTCGATACCCAACCGCCACATATTGCTTGTATCCCTGGATGATGGGGTAGGCTCCTGACAAACGAAGCTCCTGCATCGGATGATAGGTCTTTTCCGTTACTCCGATGGAATCCAGATTAACTGCCGACGGGGGTGGCAAGGCCCACTCCTCCACCTGCGGATGCCGCTCGTAAACCTGTTGCCCAAGAAATTCGATGGCGTTGACATCCTCCCGCAGCTCAATCGCCATGATCCCGGGTACCATCCCCTCATGGGTGTAGTTGAAGAACAACAGCGAATCAGCCGATAGCGGCAAAGGCCGGAAGAACCCGGTTTCGGCATTGCTGACAATCTCCGCCTGACGCGTCTCCAGTGAGATTCGGAAAATATTGGAAACACCTGTGTAATAAGATGTTCCGTAAAGGTGCCTACCATCTGGCGAGAATACAAAATGAGCTGCGGGGTTCTCTTCAAACTCATAAAGCGTCTCTATGATCAGCTTTCCTTTAACCAAATCATCCATGCTGATGAGAACCAGCCGCTGCCGCCCGGTGACATCCCCCAGCGTTGCGGAGATCAGCCTTCCATCGGGTGAGATATCAGGATCAAACAGCTCCTCGCCATAGGGGAGGGTGGCCATCACCTGGAAATCTTCGTATGGAGGCTGAAAACGAACCAAACTGGTGCGGCCGGAGTGATTCTGGATGCCCCACAAACATCTGCCCGCCTGGTCGAAAACCAAATGCCCGCATCGGGTGATCTCGATCAAATCTTTTGTCTTACCAGTCTCAATATCAATTGATTGAAGCCCCCTCCAATCCTGATTGTGGGTGGAAGCAAAGAGGGTGCGGGTGGAGGGATCAAAGGCCAGACTGGTGACATAATAGAGGGCCGGACTCAACACCGGGGCAATCGTTTGTGACTGGCCGGTCTGTAGGTCGATTGAGGCAAAATGGGCCATCTTACCCGGGTAGTTAGCTGCCACGATCATCCGGTTGCTGAGAGAGTCATAAAAGGGCCTTGAAACCGATCCTAACGTGGACGAAGTCACCTGACGATAGGTACTAACCGGGAACTCTCTTATCCTGTGAAGGTTCTCTTCCTGGAAATTGCGCTCCCAGATGATCCAGTCATCCCACTCTTTCTCAATAGGCCGGCCATACACCTGCCTGAACTGCGCTGCATAAAACCGCCGACTGTCATCGGTCCGGGAGAAAAAGTTGCGAATCTTGTCGAGCCCATATTTCCATGCCAGATAGCTGACAAACCGGGTGCCATACAGATAGGAGTTCACGCCAACCTGAAAGTCGATGGTGGTTCCCTCCGTCTCCAGTCCGATCACATGGTAGAGGTAGGCCGAATCTTTTACCAGAGCCCGGAAAACCATCTCATCATACCCGCCCATTACGCGCCCGAGTCCTCCCGACATCCATGTCTCCATAAAAACCGCTATACCTTCATGATACCATCGGGGTGAATACCAGCGGGGCGTTGTAAAGTAGCTGTAAATCAGCGATAAAGGATCTTTATTGTCCGGAATAACTTTGCCTCCCAACAGCGATTGATAGAGGCGATCACGCCTCGAAGACTGGTCGCACATGACCTGATGAGTCAGCTCATGGCTCATCAACCACTGCATCCGTTCGAGAGGTAACACCACGGAGTAGGTGTAATCGAACGGAGCTACGGCGATGTTCAGGTAGTTCCAGGGGATCACCATCGTTCCGCCATTTCCGGCATCGCTGAAATCATTAAACAGGATATTGGTTTTTTCTGATGGATCATAGTGCCAAAACTGTTTGTGGAAGGCCAGGGAATTTTCAAACGCCCTAACCGTATGGGGAACCAGGTACGACGTGCCGGGATCAAGGAACACCAGTCGGGCGTTGGGTGTTTCAAACTTTGTCAGATTGATTTTTCGCTGGGCCAACAGGGTGAACGGCCCAATAATCAGCAGTGCGGCGGTCAGCAGAGGAAGTCGGAGTCGATGGAGTTCAAATAGCTTCATGAAAACAGATTCGTCCCAACTGCGGGTGGTTAAGACCTTCCGTTGTAGCGAATGGCCAGCAGGGTCATGTCATCCGATTGGGCTACATCACCTGCAAATCCAGTCACGGCATCAATACAACCTTTAACCGCTTCTTCAGGGGATTTCTCATGGCTATCGGCCAGGAAATGCTCCAGCCGGTCATCCCCAAACTGCTCATCGGCAGCATTAAAGGCTTCGTTGATGCCATCGGTGTAAAGAAAGAGCATATCACCGGGGTTCAGGGTAAGCCTTTTGGATTGATAACTGAAATCCTCCAGGCAACCCAGGATCGTTCCACCGGTCATCTCTACCTTTTCAATCTGCCCACCCGTCAAACGGTACGGCGGGTTGTGACCGGCATTGACATACTCTACCTCCCCGGTCAGCGTGTTGAGTATCCCGTAAAAGACGGTTACAAACATACAGGAGACACTTTCATTGCAGAGGAGTTTGTTCACATACCCCATGCAATCCTTGGTGGAGATGCCCTTCAGTCCGGTGGCACGGATCAGCGTACGGCTGACAGCCATGAAAATGGCGGCCGGAACACCTTTGCCCGATACGTCACCGATGACAAATCCAAGTCTCTCATTATCAATCATAAAGAAGTCGAAGAAATCGCCCCCAACCTCTTTGGCGGCAATCATGGAGGCATAAATGTCAAACTCATGCCGCTCGGGGAACGGTGGGTAAGTCTTAGGCAATATGGCCAGCTGGATCTCCCGGGCAGTTTGCAGATCCTGCTGAATACTAATCAGTTGATCGTGCTCCTGCATGCGGTGCCAGATAATCGAAATCTCTTCCAGCGTCTTGTTGATGGTGATCTCGAGGTCGTCGAAACTGATGGGTTTAGTCAGAAAATCAAAGGCTCCCCGATTCATGGCCGTCCGGATGTTCTCCATATCCCCATACGCTGATACGATCACAGTTTTCAGCCAGGGGTTTTTGAGCTCTTTAAGCTTGGTCAGAAGCGTCAACCCATCCATCTCGGGCATGTTGATGTCGGAGAGAACCAGCCGGATATCAGGTTCTTCTATGAGCTTGGTCAGAGCCTCCAGTCCATTGTGGGCGAAGACAAAATTGTATTTCCCATCGCGTACCTGCCTCCTAAACTTCTGCAATATGAGAGGCTCCAGGTCCACCTCATCATCCACCACCATGATCTTCACATTGAATTGCAGCTTATCATCCATAATTGTACAGTTTTATCTCCCGGGTATCATCGGGTTTTGTTCTTATTTATTTTATTTCGTCGGGATCGTGATTCGAAACTCCGCATATTCATTCTCTTTCGAATCGACGATGAATTCACCACCATGCTCCTGAACGATGATATCATAGCTTATTGAAAGCCCTAATCCGGTGCCTGATCCGGCCGGCTTGGTGGTAAAGAACGGGTTAAAGATCTTGTCGATGATCTCCTGCGGAATTCCCTTGCCATTATCCCGTACCCGAATCACCACCTGGTTTTCTTCC
>JAQVSH010000002.1 GCA_028700615.1 Bacteroidales bacterium | reverse complement strand
GACGCCCGGGAAGTTTCGGACATGAATACCAGGACGCCTTACAGTATGCCAAATGGGGAGAGGATTACCTGAAGTACGATTGGTGTAGCAGCGAAGACATTAATCCTGTGGGAGCATACGGTCTTATGCGCGATGCGTTGCGTGCTGCCGGACGACCCATCTATTTCAGTATGTGCGAGTGGGGTTCCAGCAAGCCATGGCTCTGGGCTTCTGAAGTGGGACACTCGTGGCGTACGACGGGCGACATAGCCTGTGTATTCGATGATGAAAAAAAGAAACCCTACTACGCGCATAGCGTGCTTGCTATACTCGACATGCAACAAGGCCTGCGTAAGTATGCAGGTCCGGGACATTGGAATGATCCCGATATGCTGGAAGTTGGTAATGGTCTGACTGTCAACCAGGACCGTGCACACTTTTCTCTGTGGTGTATGCTGGCTGCGCCGCTTATCCTGGGTAACGACCTCCGCGATATGACACCGGAGACCAAAGCGATACTGACCAATCGCGAAGTGATTGCCCTCAATCAGGACGGGTTGGGAGTGCAGGGACTGCGCTATGCTGTTGAAGACGGAGTGGAAGTATGGTTCAAACCGCTTACGGGTGGCGATTGGGGTATGTGTCTCTTTAATAGGACCAAAACACCGAAAGAGTTCGCTCTCGACTGGCAAAAGTATAATTTCACCGATGACGAAGTATCGAAACGTGCTACCGATTTTGACAAATTGACTTATCAGGTACGAAATCTGTGGACACATATGGACGACGGAACTACGGCCAATCCCCGCAAAGTAAGCATTCCGGCACAGGATGTGGTGGTGTATCGGCTAAAGACCCCTGTGTACACAACCTTTGCCCCTGTTAATCCGAATGCCACGCCCCAAGCCAAAGCATTGCTGGCTAAACTCTATCAGAATGTGAAGGAAGGGAAGATTATTTCTGCACAACACCACAACGATTTGAACCCCGACAGGTATATGGCCGATATCAACCGTATCAGGGAAGCATCCGGCAAAACGCCGCTGATGTTCGGCGGAGATATGGGATGGGACTGTCAGCAGGTAATTGACCTGTCTGTCGATGCATGGAAGCACGGACGACTCGTCACCCTGATGTGGCATTCGCAACGGCCCATGGATCAGGGCAGGACAGACTTCCGAAAACAATGTCAGGGCGAACTGACAGATGCCGAGTGGGAACAGTTGATGACCCCCGGAACCCCCATACACAACGCCTGGCTGGCTAAAATAGATGAGGTGGCGGGTTATCTCAAACAACTCAAAGAGAAGAAAATTCCGGTGTTGTGGAGACCTTATCATGAGATGAACGGAGAATGGTTCTGGTGGGGATGGCGCACCGGAGAGAACGGATTTATCAAGCTATATCGCATGATGTACGACCGCTATGTGAACTATCACCACCTCGATAACCTCATCTGGGTGTGGAACGCCAACGGACCACGCAACATACCGGGAGATTCCGCCAGAGCTTATGATCTTTTTTATCCCGGAAACGAATATGTAGATGTACTGGCTACAGATATTTATAACAACGACTGGAAGCAAAGCCATCATGACCAACTGGTTCAATTGGGCAAAGGCAAATTGATTGCGTTAGGCGAAATAGGTCAGGTGCCTACGCCTGAAACTTTGTCCGTACAGAACAAATATGCATGGTTTATGATCTGGACGGGTTTCACTTCGCCGCGTTTAAACAGTCAGGAAGCTTTGCATGCAATCTATACGATGGGCGGAGTTCTGACGAAATAACTTTAAACTAACCTCACTATGAGTATTATGAAACCTCAGAGTGTACAAAAATCCACCCGCGATCATGAAAATGTGAGGCATGATGCGCCCTATTGTATGCTCTGAGGTTTTTATTATGAAACAAAGGATGATTTTGAAATTTAACTCGTCATTTGTGCTAATAATATGCCTGCTTTATTCGTTGACAGTACATGCTCAACTCGATACAAAGCGGGATATTTTTATGTTCAGAAATGTTTCTGAAGGATTGTCGAGTAACCGTATTCTTTCCATCTGCAGGGATAGCCGTGGTTTTTTATGGGGGGGGACTGACTATGGATTAAATCGTTATGACTCATATCACATACAACAGTATTACGATTATAACTCGGAACTTCCGAGTAACCGGGTAGAAAATATCTTCGAAGATAACGAAGGAGATATTTGGGTACAATCAGAAGGTGGATTTTCGATTTATGATTATAAAACCGGAGAATTTGACACTAGTATACAAGCCAGGCTTCAAGGTTATAGCATTTCATGTAATCCGTCAAAAATCGGAATCGATAGGGATAGAGAATATTTTTGGTGTTATGAAAATGCCCGGATGTATCTTTACCATTATGCAAACAAGGTTACCAAGGGGTATACTTTGATGGATTCATATCCGTCCGGAATATATGTGACCAATGAAAATATTTATACCATTAACGGACAAGGTGATTTGTACACTATTTCTATAGCTACTTCACAAACCAACAAAATCGAGATACCAGAAACATACAAAGCCAGGATGAGGAATTTCGCTCCTGAGGTTTATGTTGATAAAAATAATGGAATATGGCTTCATACTTTTTTTAATAGTTTGGTCCTCTATAAAAAAAGCATGGTGGATGAATGGAAGGAAATTATACTTCCTGAACACGATGAGCCATTCAATAGAGTGAAGAGTATAGCAGAAGATCCTTTTGGAAATATATGGTTGATAACAAGCCATTTAGGCGCTTTTATTTATAATCCTGAATTTAAATATTTTGTTGAGTTAACGCATAATCCTCAAAAATCTCACACCATAGCGAGTAATAATCTAAGCGCACTCCATATTGACAGCGACGGCATTGTCTGGATTGGGAATTTTAAAAACGGAATTTCATATTATACCCCACAAAAGCAGGCCATCTTGTCTTATAAGCCATATGATTATACCGATATTTTTAATTTTTACGAAGATGACGAAGCTTTGTGGCATGGCACTGATGGCGGCGGCCTTATACGTTTTTCATTAAAAGATAATAAAGAGACTATCGTCCCGATTCCGGCGAATGTGATAGATGTTCTCAAGGTGGACAGTAAAGGCAGAATGTGGTTGGGATGCTATCAAAACGGGCTGTTTTGTTATGATAAAGGGAAGATCACTCAATATACTGCCGATAATAGCGATTTGGCCGGTAATGTCTATGGCATACAAGAAGATGATCATGGGTATATCTGGCTTGGTACCTTGAATGGAAGAATCCAAAAACTCAATCCTGAAAAGAAAGAGTTTGAAACTATTTATAGAACAAATGGTTATCTGAGTATTAAAGAATTGCTGTATGTCGGAAATCATCAACTTTTTATAGCCTCTTCTTCAGGGCTGATTGAAGTGAATACAGAGACCAATGAATGCGATTTTTTTTATGAACACCAGGACAGTACAAGGGCTTTAGGGCAGATCAATATCTACACATTGTATAAAGATAGCCGCAATTTACTCTGGATAGGATATAATCATGGATTAACTTATTGGAACCCTCAAACAGGCAAAATTGTCAATATAAATCATAATGACGGTTTGCCGTCTGATTTTGTCAAAGCAGTCATTGAGGATAATAACGGACAAATGTGGGTCGGCACGGTGAATGGAATAGCACGCATTAATTTATCTCAAAGTCCATTTTCTGTCGTAAGTTATACAAAAGATGACGGGCTGATATCCAATGATATTAATGACAGGGCAATGTATAAACGCCGTAATGGTAATATTCTGGTTGGGACCCCAAACGGATTTATGGTCATTGTCCCTCAGGAAATCATAAAAAAAGAATATGATGCCAAAATTTCATTGACCAATATATTATCTCCATTTAATGATTTGTCGATCTCTGATATTACTGATAATAAATCGCCGGAGTATGCTACGCAACTGACTTTAAATGAAGGCAGATCATTTGTTCAGTTGCTATTTTCGACATTAGATTTTGTAGAATCGGATAAGATTAAATATGCTTATCGTATTGAGGGTTTGAATTCGGATTGGGTGGATATGTCAAACTATCAGGTCGACTTATCGACTCTTTCGGCCGGAGATTACATGCTTCAGATTAAAGCGCGCAATGCAGAAGGGGTTTGGTCAACGCATACAAAATATTTAGCCATCGCCATTTTGCCACCATGGTATAAAACCAATCTTGCCTATGGTATTTATATCGCATTGGTAGTGTTATTAATTTGGAATATGATTTCGTATTTCAGGTTGAGACGTAGACGAGCTGCGCAAATCAGGGAAATAGAACAAGAAAACGAGCGTCAAAAGAAGTTGACTGACATGAAAATGCAGTTTTTTGCCAATGTGAGTCATGAATTCAGGACGCCATTATCTCTGATTATCAATCCGCTTGAAGAATTTGTATCTAAATATCCACAAGATAAAAATTCTCTGATTCATATAGTCCTTCATAATGCCAAGTATTTACTCGAACTGATTAATCAGCTTTTGGATTTTCGAAAATTGGATGCAAAAGGCGAAGTGATCAATTATATGCACGGCGATATTGCAAGCATTGTTAAAGACCAATTTCTTGCTTTTGAAAATATGGCCAAAAAGAAGAATATAGACTATCAATTTATCTGTAATAGTGAGATATTTATGGATTTTGATTATGACAAAGTGCGCAAGATAACGACTAATATTCTTTCAAATGCCTTTAAATATACCAATGACGGCGGTTCTATCACAGTGAGTATTGATAAAAGCGAGGACCATGTGATATTGCAGTTTAGTGACACAGGAAGTGGCATAGCCCCGGATCAGCAAGAAAAAATATTCCAATGTTTTTATCGTCCCGACTTGAAGGATTTCAGTAAGGAAGGTACCGGTATAGGGCTTTATCTTGTTTCTGAATATGTGAAACTGCATAAAGGTGAAATCAAAGTCGAGAGCAATCATCCGCGTGGGAGTATTTTTACAGTCATTTTGCCTCTTAATGCAGCAATATCTTGTCTGACAAAACTTACTCATGAAGAGGAGCACGATATTCAAACCGAAAACGATCATGATCAATACAACCATCATTACGTCATACTGATCGTTGATGATAATCAGGATTTCATTGATTTTCTAAGTGCAAGTTTGTCCACTCATTACAAAGTACTGAAGGCAATGAATGGCTTGGAAGCATTGGAGATCTTAAATGCCGAAAATGTTGATATTGTAATTAGCGATGTGATGATGCCAAAGATGGATGGCTTAGAGCTATGCAATGTGATTAAAAGCAATATTCTGTATTCTCACATTCCTGTCATCTTACTTACTGCAAAAGCCAGCGAAGAGTACCAGATGGAAGGTCTTAACACCGGTGCAGATGAATATATTGTCAAGCCATTCAATATGGAAATTTTGAAATTACGTATCAATAGGTTGATTAAAAACAATATAGAAAGACAAAGATTATTTGATCAACAAGTGAATATTGAGCCTAATAAAATTACTATTACCTCTCTTGATACTCTATTTATCGAAAAGGCTATCCGTATTGTAGAAGAAAATTTTGGCAATGTGAATTTCTCGGTGGACGAATTGGCTGAAAATCTGAGTATCTCAAGAGGCTATCTCTATAAGAAATTGACAAAAATTACCGGTAAAACTCCCATTGAGTTTATTCGTATTATGCGAATTAAGAGGGCGCAACAATTACTTCAGGAAAGTCAGATGTCTATTTCTGAGATTGCCTATATGTTAGGGTATAATTCTCCAAAGATATTTACCAAGCATTTCAAAGAAGAATATAAGATAACACCCTCTGAATATATCAATCAACTTAAGCATCAAAAATAACATGATCAGCGACCACTAAAAATCACGTTATGACTGGACGGTTAAATTATATAGACAATCTCAGGGTATTCTGTATTTTTATTGTCGTATTTATTCATACAGCAGTAACTTACAGTTCTATAGGGAGTTGGTATTATAATGAGCACATTGAGTTGTCTATTGCTTCCACGGCCTTTTTTATGTTTTTCCAATCGCATGCCCAGGCTTTTAGCATGTCTCTGTTCTTTTTTATTGCCGGGTATTTTATTCCTGCTTCTCTGGAAAGAAAAGGTACTGCGAAGTTTATCACAGGTCGTTTAAATCGTCTCGGAGTTCCGGTTCTGATTTATATTTTTCTGATTCATCCGCTTTGTATTGAACTTCATAATCCTCAAACGGATACACTGTCTTATATGCTAAGTGGAATCAAAAACTTTGAATTTCCGGGTTATACAGGCCCTCTTTGGTTTGCGCTGGTTTTGTTGATTTTCTCTGTTTTTTATGCGCTGATACATAAAAAATTACCTAAAATTAAACCTATCCCGGTTACGACTGTTACTCTCGTTCTTCTGATCGCCTTGGTTACCCTGTTCGCTTTTGGAATCCGTTGGATTTATCCTATAGGAACTGCCTTTATGAATCTGCAATTCTGTTTCTTCTCCGGTTATATTTTTATGTTTGGAGCAGGTATTATTGCATCTCGCCAGGGTTTACTTGAAAAAATAGACTTTTGCACCGGTAAAAAATGGTTATGGGTCGCTTTTGGTGTAGGGCTTCCTCTGTGGATCCTTATGGGAACGCTCGGAAAAGTATTTGAGGGAAGCAATGTAATCAACGGAGGTATGAATTTTCCCGCTTTTTTGTATGCATTATGGGAATCCCTCTTTTGTGTTGCTTTTATTGTGGCTCTTATAGGTATTGCTAAAACCAGATTTAACACGCAGAGTGCTCTGATGAAGTTTATTTCTGAAAATGTATTTGGCGTGTATGTAATTCATGCCCCGGTTTTGATCGGAATTTCTGTATTGGCAACCCCGGTGGTGATGAACGCAGTTCTTAAGTTTTTTATCATTGGCACCTTGGCAATAGTCGTATCCATTATATTTTCCTGGATTATCCGCCAAATACCTTTTGTTGGTAAGTATTTCAACTAATCATCCGGGATGTTTATGTCTCAGTGATACAGTGCTTGCTGCTTTCACAGGCCTATGGCTTGCTTCTTTTTTATTCCTTTTCACGGAGACTTCATATTTAACATTTCAGAATGTTAAACAAATGTTTTTTTGTGTAAATTTCCACTTTGTTTGATCTTTTTAAAACTACTACTATGTCAAAAGAAAAGAGTCCGGCAAAGAATAGTGCCAAGAAGGAACCCGAAAAAACCTTAAAAGAAAAACGGGCAGAAAAAAAAGCAAAAAAAGAAAGTAAAAGCTAAACTGTAAAGTTTTAAAGATCCCTTATGTGAGTTTCAAACCGTCCGGAGGCTTTCCGGAAGGTTTTTTTGTTTAATCTCAAATGATTTAATAAATAGATCCCTATGAAATTCTGGACAATTTTAACTGCTTTTCTGTGCTGGTCTCTGACGGCACATGCTACTCTGAGCCTGGAGGAAATTCGCACTGCCTCCAAAGATGTACTGGTTGCTTTTTTTAAGAGTGATACCGTTATTTTAGATGAAGTCAATGTGGGAGATCTTTCTTTGTGGAAATTAAACGGTCAACCGGTTAAGGCAATTCATCGTTTTGTAACAGAGTCGAATGCCTGCGATCATTATATTTATTTGCAGGTTCCTGAATTGGTCAATGGAAAGGCTTATACGCTTGAGACCCCTCATGGCAACAGTGCTTTTACCTTTGATGATAAGACTATTTTTTGTGAATCCATAAAAACAAACCAGTCAGGATACAGTGCCCTTTCAAAGGTCAGATATGCCAATTTTGCTATCTGGCTTGGCGATGGCGGAAGCAAAAAGATTGAAGGAGCCCTGCCGGCTTACACCGTTTATGATGAATTTACAGGGAAACCGATTACTTCGGGTACCTTGAAGGAAATCGGACAGGATGCCTCTTCGGGAGATTTTGTATACCGGATCAATCTGTCTGCGGTTCCGGAAGGCGGCCCTTATGTCATTTCTGTCAAAGGGTACGGTTGCTCTTATCCTTTTGGGGTGGGTGCTGATTTTTCACGCCGTCTGGGTCATGTCAGCTTCCGTTCATTGTATCATCAGCGTTGCGGGGTACAGATTATGTGGCCGTATGCATGGAATATCCGAATGAAACCATGTCATGAGGTTATTTACAAAACCTATGGACCTATCGCTGAAGCCCGGTTGAAAGTAACGGGAACTGAACCCTCTTTCAAAGCATGGGGAGGATATCATGATGCCGGGGATGCTGACCGCAGAACCTATCACATGGATGTTACCTGCGCTTTGCTGACAACGTATGAGGCTTTTCCTGAATATTTTACGGACGATCAGTTTAATATTCCCGATAGATTTGATGAGAATTTTAATATTTTGGGTAAATGCAACGGAATACCCGATATCATTGACGAAGCCGCATGGGGTGCCATGTTCTGGGAATATGTACAGGAAGAGTCCGGAGAAATGATCTGGGGAACAGAAACTACGGGTTATTCTCCTTTTACTACTTATGACAGGGAAGATCATTTATTTGGTTCAGAAAAACTGGATTCACGCACCGCAGCCTGGGCTTCCGGGATGTTTATGCATTTAGCCAGGATCATTCAACCCTATAAGCCGGAGAAAGCCAAAGAGTTGATGGAAAGAGCCGAAAGAGCATTTAAAGCTGCCGGAGAAACGATCACTCCCAATCATAAAATGTATTTCTCGGTAGAAAAATATCTTTTGACGGGAGATGCTACGGCTCATCAATACATTAAAGATCACGCTCAGGATGTTATGGAACTGGCCAATACCTACAATGCGCGTACTGAAGATTTTGCCCAGAAAGCCTGGATGGCTTCTTATTTTTATTCGTATGTCATTGCTAAAAAAAGACCTACTGATCCTGCTGTCGTGAATATATTTAAAAACGCCCTCAAGACTACCGCAGACAAACAGTTGGAATATCTTGCATTAAATGCCTATCCGGTAGGAGCTCCTTCCACTCTCAGATGGTGGGGCAGCAATGTGGCTCAGGGTCAATTTTCACATTCTGTATTATTATACTGGAGGATCTCCAAAGAACAAAAATATATTGATGCCGTGAGCCAGATGATGGATTATGCCATGGGTCTCAATCCGCTTGGGAAATCCTTTATGACAGGGATGGGCTTTAATCGCGTTTATAATCCTCATGACCGCGAATCGGCCTATACGATAGAGCAGGGATGGGGTCCCCGTCCGGGTATTTTAATTTTTGGTCCCGGGCTTGCCACCAGAAATGGAGTGACTTATCCTGCTTTTACCAAGGAGACTCCCAGAGAAAGAATTTATATCGATAACCGGGGAGCCATTTCTCAAAGTGAATTTACGATTTATCAGAGTCTCTGCTTTCCGGCGGCCATTTACCCCGTACTTGCAAAGGGTGGTAAATATGATGAATCCAAAAATCCTTTCGTTAATCAGAAATAGAGCAGGTTTTTTACTCTTTGAGCATAATACCGGCACCCATCCTGCCGGTATTTGCTTTTTGGCCCCTGTGGGAAAAGAAAAGTTCTGGTAAACAGCTGGTACATAGATCTATGGTCTCAATATGACCGGAAAGTACTCCCTCTTTCTCCAGAATATAACGGTTGGCTGACCGAAGATCAAAATGCGGTTTCCCTTCATATTCCGGCAGAAAATCCCGGGGATGATCAAAAACCTCCTGAGCTTCTGTGACTACCTCAGTTCCCACTTCATAACAGCAGACTCCGATGGAAGGGCCGATTCCTGCCAGAATATTTTCAGGTCTGCATCCGAAATTTTTATGCATTGCAGAAAGAGTTTCTGAAACAATTCTTTTTACAGTGCCCCGCCATCCGGCATGTATGGCTGCAATGACATTCTCAACCGGATCAAAAAGTAAAACAGGGACGCAGTCTGCAGTCATCACCATCAGACAAATTCCGGGAGTCCGGGTAATCATGGCATCTGTCTCAACCAAGCGTCCTGTATTGGAAAAAGCCCCGGATCCTTTTTCTCTGGGAGTTACCAGCGCTACATTACAGGTGTGCTGCTGTTGGGCAAGGGTCAGGCAACTCAAATCAAATCCGGCTTTCCCGGCCAGTCTTTTTCTGTTTTCAAGCACTTTTTCAGCATCCGTTTCCTGACTGAAACTCAAATTCAGGGAAGACTGCCCATTCAGACTTACCCCTCCCTGCCGGGTGGAAATAAAATGAAGGATTCGGTCATATGTTGAAAGATTCCGGAAGTATATCGGATTTACCTTACTGTGCATAAAAAACAATGTTCGGATGATTTATCAGTCTCGTTTTTTTTGAAAAAACTTTTGAAGCATTTTTGCGCAGGGTTCGGTTAAAACACCTCCGGATACAATTGTTTTTGGATGCAATAGCCGACTGCTCAGCAATGAATAACCCCTTTTATCATCAGAGGCTCCATATACCAATCGTCCCAGTCTGGCCCAATACAAAGCTCCGGCACACATGGGACAGGGTTCAAGGGTGACATAAAGCGTACAATCTTCCAGATATTTTCCTCCGAGGGCATCCGCTGCCATAGTGACAGCCTGCATTTCAGCGTGTGCAGTGACATCCCGGAGGGTTTCGGTCAGGTTATGGGCCCGGGCAATAATCCGATCCTGGCAGACAATGACAACTCCGACCGGAACCTCGTTTTTATCTGCTGCTTTTTGTGCCTCCTTGAGGGCTTCTTTCATCCAGCAGGCATCATCAAACATCTTGTTTCACTCCTTTCATAGTAAGTCCGATTCTCTTTTTTATCAGATCCACCTCGACAACTCTGACTTTTACCTGTTGGTGAAGTTGTACCACATCGGCAGGATTTTTAACAAAACGATCCGCCATTTGTGAGATGTGAACCAGTCCGTCCTGCTTGACTCCAATGTCAACAAAACATCCGAAATTGGTAATATTGGTCACTATGCCGGGTAACTCCATGCCCGGTTTAACATCCTCGGGTTTAAAAACATCCTGAGAAAATTCAAAGACTTTGATCTGGTTTCTGGGGTCTCTTCCCGGTTTGGCCAATTCTTCCAAAATATCCATTAAAGTGGGCATTCCTACTTCCTGAGAAAGATATTTTTCAGGTTGGATCTTTTTCCGAAGTGTTTCCTGTTGCAGGAGATCGGGTATTTCAGCTCCGACATCTTTGGCCATTTGAAAAACCAGCGCATAACGTTCAGGGTGGACAGCGCTGTTATCCAATGGATTGTTTGCATCCGGAATTCTTAGAAATCCGGCGCATTGTTCATAGGCTTTTTCTCCCATTCTGGGAACTTTCCTCAGATCTGTCCTGGAACGGAAAGGTCCGTGTTCTTTCCGGTAATCCACAATGTTTTGAGCCAATTGCGGCCCGAGTCCGGAAACATAGGTGAGCAAATGTTTGCTGGCTGTATTGACATTGACTCCGACCAGGTTCACGCAACTTTCCACGGTGGAATCCAGACTTTTTTTCAGCTTGCCCTGATCTACATCATGCTGGTATTGTCCAACTCCGATAGATTTTGGATCTATTTTGACCAGTTCAGCCAGAGGGTCCATAAGCCGCCTTCCGATAGAGACCGCACCGCGTACGGTTACATCATAATCCGGAAATTCTTCTCTGGCCACGGCAGAAGCGGAGTAGACAGAGGCTCCGTTCTCGCTGACCACATAGACCGCGAGTTTATGATCGAAATGAATTTTCTGAATAAAATGCTCTGTTTCCCGGCCCGCGGTTCCGTTTCCAATGGCAATGGCTTCTATTTTGTATACTTCCACCAGAGAAGAGATTTTTTTGATCGACATGGCCGTATCATTTTCCGGAGGATGGGGGAAAATGGTCTCATTGTGAACGAGATTTCCCTGAGCATCCAGACAAACCACTTTACAGCCTGACCGGTATCCGGGATCAATGGCCAGTACCCGCTTCTGACCCAAGGGAGAAGAAAGTAATAATTGGCGGAGATTTGCTGTAAATACACGGATTGCTTCTTCGTCCGCTTTGGTTTTGTAATCTGCCATGGCTTCAGTCTCCATGGCCGGGCCCAAAAGTCTTTTATAACTGTCTTTGATGGCCATACCTACCTGTTCGGAGGAAGGGTTTTTTCTCCGGATAAAGATTTTCTCGAGGGGTTCAATCGCTTTTTCTTCCGGAGGGGCAATGGTGATTTTGAGTACCCCCTCATCCATGCCGCGACGCATCGCCAACAACCGGTGGGAAGGACATCTTTTCAAGGGCTCTGAAAAATCCCAGTAATCATCATATTTGATGGCGTTAGGTTCTTTCCCTTTGACTACTCTGGATGAAATCATTCCTTCCTGAGCATAAATTTTTCGTAAAATTTCCCTGCCTCTGGTATTTTCATTGATTTTTTCGGCAAGAATATCTCTGGCCCCCTGAAGTGCCGCTTCCTGATCGGGGACCTGTTCATTCAGAAATCCGGAGGCCAGCTGGTATGGATCAGATGCTGATTGTTGCATTAATTTTTCAGACAGAGGTTCCAATCCTTTTTCTTTGGCGATCATTGCCCGGGTCCGGCGTTTAGGCCGGAAAGGCAGGTAAAGATCTTCCAATACCGAGAGTGTCCAGGTTTCTTCTATCTGATGTTTTAATTCCGGCGTTAATGACCCTTGCTCTTCGATGGATTTTAGAATAACTTCCCTCCGTTTATCAATCTCAATCAATTTTTCAAACTGATTTTTAATTTGTTCTACCTGGACCTCATCCAGACTTCCGGTGGCTTCTTTCCGGTAACGGCTGATAAACGGAATAGTAGCTCCTTCCAATAAAAGAGCTACCGTATTTTCTATCTGTTTGGGTGCAATGGATAATTGACCTGATAGAATGGATATGTGTGTTTCAGAAATCATGAAAATATCATTATGAATAGAAAAGATAAGCAATGGCAATAGCCGCCAGAACGCCCGAAAAATCGGCCAATAATCCGTATCCTACTGCGTAACGGGTTTTTTTAATTCCGACAGAACCAAAATAAAGGGCTACAATATAAAAAGTGGTATCCGTAGCTCCCTGAAAAAGACAGGAAAGCCTGCCGGCAAAAGAATCGGCTCCGTAAGTGGTCATGGTTTCTATCATCATCGCCCTGGCTCCGCTTCCGCTCAGAGGTTTCATAAATGCGGTGGGCAGAGCTGAAACAAAATCCGTGTTTCCTCCTACGGCATTTACACACCAGGCAATGCCGCCGGTAATTACATCCAAAGCTCCCGAGGCTCTGAAAACCGCAATTCCTACCAACATTCCCACCAGATATGGAATAATCCGGACGGAGGTCTCAAAGCCGTTCTTAGCTCCTTCAATAAAGGCCTCATAAACATTGATTTTCCTGATCAGACCTCCGCCAATGAAAGTGACCACTATGGAAAGCAGAATCAGATTGCTCCACAGGCTGGACGCTACTTCCATTTCTTCTTTACTCAGAGAAGCGAAATACAGGACAATCAGAGCCACCAGAGCAGTCACGCCTCCCAGCCAGAGAGCCACGGTTTTATTCCACAAAGAGATTTTTTGTTTAATAGACAGAGCAATCAGTCCGACCAGAGTGGCTACATAGGTCGCCAGCATAATAGGGATAAAAACATCGGTAGGGTTGGCAGCTCCCAGAATGGCTCTCTGGGCCAGGATAGAAACCGGGACAATAGTTAAACCGGAAGTATTTAATACCAGAAACATAATCTGGGCATTCGAAGCGGTGTCTTTTTTCGGATTCAGATCCTGAAGGCTTTGCATCGCTTTCAGTCCCAGCGGGGTGGCTGCATTGTCCAGCCCGAGCATATTGGCAGAAAAATTCATCATCACCTGACCGGATGCCGGATGATTCTCAGGGATTTCAGGAAAAAGACGATTGAAAAACGGTCCAACAATCCGCGATAAAAACCGTATGGCTCCGGCCTTTTCCCCTATATTCATCAGTCCCAGCCAGAGTGTCATCACCCCGGCGAGAGGCAGTGCGATATCCATGACCGCCATTTTGGAAGAAGAAAAAGTGCTGTCCATAATGGCTTTAAATACTTCTGTGTTTCCTGAAAAAATCCAGGATCCCAATGCCATCAGAAAGGCAATCAGGAAAAACCCGATCCATATATAATTAAGCGTCATACGATAAAATTACAACATTCTTCATAACTCCCGAAACCAGTGAGATCTCCCTTTCCATCAACAATTTCTGTTGAGGTAAGATTTTTCCCATCGTAGGTTTCTGTTTTACGGTATCCGATGTCGGTAATATAAGAATACCCATTGGAAATACAAGGACAATTTCTTTCAATTCGGTCAAACATTCCGTTTTCACGATTCAGCGGTATCTTTTCATATTCTTCGGGATCCATATCCAGATATGCATGGGTAGCAATAGCATACAGGGCCTCAATCAACAGGTAAAAATTTAATTTTCTCAGGTTTATTTTTCCCTGATCTCCCGGAAAACCTCCTGATTCAACCAGTATAACAGGTACTCCTGTTTTCTGAAAGTTTTCCCCGAAGGCTCTGGCTTCATAATCGTCTTTCCATTTGGCAACCTGTCCGGGAATCAGATAGGAAAGGTTTTTCTGTAACAAAACTACTATCTGCATTGCCTGTATCCGGTTTTCCGGTCTGGATCCGCTATCGTCTACGGGAGGCGCCAGTAGCGTAATGGTTGCAGGTTTATGGGAGTTTCCTGCTGAGTAATATTCTGATTGATCATGCATATTAAAGGCAAAAGACCAACAGATGCTTTTTTTTAAATCATCAAGAAGCTGAGCTTCCGGGGAAGTGAGCTTCAATGCATCCCGGTTGAGATCAATCCCCAGCGTATTTTCCCGTTGCCATCTTTCAGCTCCATCGGGATTGAGCATAGGGATGAAGTGCAGAGTCAGTTTGTTCATAATTTCCCGGCGGATGGGCTCAAACTCATCCGACTCAGCGCTTAAAAAACGCAATACATCGAAAAAAGCCCTGGTTGCCGTTCCTTCATTACCATGCATCTGACTCCAAAGCAATACATGTGCTGTGCCTGTTCCGGCAAGGATATGATAGATTTCCCGGCCCTCTGCAGACTTTCCGGCCACTGAGCATTTACATACGGATTGTTCTTTCAAACGGGAGACTGCGGACGCGACATCCTGATGCTGAACCATCTTCTCCATCAGGTATGGTTCGCAGAATGATTCGTATCGGGCAAATAAATCTTTTATCATCCGTTTTTTTACGTAAACATACAAGAAATTGATCAATTTTAACCCGGGTGCAGACAAAAAGCATCTTGTTTTTGTCGCCCGGCCTTTTCAGATAATCCCGCGGGTAATCTATCTTTGTACCAAACAGGGTTAACCGGGATCTTTTGATGATGATCTATCAACTGCTTGAAAAATATTGGGGATATAAGAAATTCAGGCCCTTACAGGAGAAAATTATTCGTTCGGTATTGGAAGGGAAAGATACTCTTGCCCTGATGCCTACCGGCGGTGGGAAATCTCTGACCTATCAGATTCCGGCCCTGGCTATGAATGGTCTGTGTCTGGTTATTACTCCCCTGATTGCTTTGATGAAAGATCAGGTAGATGATCTGAAGAAGCGGGATATCAAAGCCACCATGATTTATTCCGGAATGACCTTTGAGGAGATAGATATTAATCTTACCAACTGTATATTCGGAGATTACAAATTTCTCTATTTGTCTCCAGAACGTCTGACTACAGATCTTTTTCGTGCGAAGGTACTTCAGATGAATATCTGTCTGATTGCGGTAGACGAAGCGCATTGTATTTCCCAATGGGGATATGATTTTCGCCCTTCTTATCTTCAGATCTCCCAACTGAGAGAGATTTTACCGGGGATCCCGGTTCTGGCCGTTACCGCCACTGCAACTCCCGAGGTGGCGGAAGATATTCAGAAAAAGCTCAAGTTTACTTCGAACAATCTTTTTTCCATGAGTTTTGAGCGTCCCAATCTTTCCTATATTGTACGCCAGACAGAAGATAAACTGAGTTATGTACTAAAAATACACCGTAAAGCGGCCGGATCGGGGCTGATTTATGTCAGGAGT
Source organism: Bacteroidales bacterium (assembly GCA_028700615.1). Classification (GTDB taxonomy): domain Bacteria; phylum Bacteroidota; class Bacteroidia; order Bacteroidales; family UBA4181; genus JAQVSH01. The sequence continues at coordinate 17,021 of JAQVSH010000002.1, read as the reverse complement.
CGGAAAAAGACCCGTGAAATCGCACAGTTTCTTCAACAACAGGGAATCAATGCCGATTTTTATCATGCCGGACTGAGTGATGAATTGCGTACCGAAAAACAAACAAACTGGTCAACCGGAAAAACCGGGGTCATGGTAGCAACCAATGCTTTTGGGATGGGAATTGATAAAGCCGATGTCCGTTATGTGGTTCATCTGGATTTGCCCGACTCCCCAGAGGCTTATTTTCAGGAAGCCGGACGGGCGGGGCGGGATTTAAAACCTGCATGGGCTGTATTGCTTTATCATCCTTCGGACAAAGCTACTTTACACCGGAGGATTACATCTCAGTTTCCCGATCTTGCATACATCAGAAAAGTATACGGTGCTTTGAGCAGTTTTCTTCAGGTCCCATACGGGGGAGGGAAGGATATTCCCCTGAACTTTAACCTGAAATCTTTTTGTATGGCCTATAAGCTGGATTCCCTTATGGTTTATAATGCGCTGAAAATCATTGAGCGGGAAGGTTATCTTCAGCTTACCGAGGATACTTATAGTACTGCAAAAGTACTCTTCATTGTGAACCGGGATGATTTGTACCGTTTTCAGGTAATGAATGCCGGGTTTGATAGTTTTATCAAGCTTTTGCTTCGCTCATACACAGGCCTGTTCTCCGAATATACCAGCATTTACGAACAAGAATTATCCGCCCGTGCAAAGGTTCCTGTGGAAACAGTTTATGAATACCTGAACCGACTGGACGCTTTGCATATTATCAGGTACATTCCTCTCCGGAATATGCCTGTGATTACTTATCTGGTTCCCAGGGTAGAGGATGCTTTTGTGATGATTTCTAAAGATAACCTGAAAATCAGAAAAGAACACTTCTCCCTGAGAATTGATGCCATGCTTGCTTATGCTACAGAACCGATTTGCAGGAGTCGTTCATTGTTACGCTATTTTGGCCAATCGGGGGCTCCGTTGTGCGGACATTGTGATGTTTGTATGAAAAAGACGGAGTCTGGCCTTAGTTATTTTGAGATGGAGTCTATTCAGGAGGCGATAGCGGATATTATACGGAAGAACCCTGCCCGTTCAGGAGATATAGTGCAGAAACTAAACTATCCGGAAGAAAAGATTCTCTCTACGCTCAGATGGATGATAGATCAGGAAAAACTCAGATTAAGCGAATCAGGAGAATTGGAAATTATTTGAGGAACGCTTACCTTTGCCCCTCCACAGAGTTATTTTATCGGCTATGGCAAAAATTGAAGAACTCATTTCACAGAAAGTCAAAGAATTTCTCATACTTTCAGATTTGTATTGCCAATGGGTTGAGGAAAGCGGACATCTTTCTTCTGAAGAATTCTTTGAAAAAATGCTCAACCTCTTTCCTAAGATTTATTTGAGGGCTCTTTCTCTTCCCCAAATTGAGGTTATGTATTCTGCGGATGAAGAACAGTTGATAGGAGATAGGGAAATCAGAAAAATAGGGATCCTCCTTAAAACGATCTGCGCTTCCCGGGATTCTTATCCTACGGTGGGTCTCAATCCTTCCGGCCGTCAATACATGATTGTTCGTAAAAGCCTTTCGGAGTCATTGTCGGATCTATATCTGGAATTGAAAAACTTTTCTTTATGGTATAAACAGGGAACCCTGGAAAGTATGAATGATTCCATTAAAATATGTGCGGATCATTTCAGCGCTTCCTGGGGAATCCATCTGGTTGAAATACTCAGGGTGTTGCATGAATTTTGTTTTGTTCCTGCTTCTGCAGACCTGTTGGAGGAGTCTTTAGAGGAATCTGCGGAGGAATCTGTAGAGGATGAAGATTTTGATCCGGAAGAAATGGAAGATTTCTCGGAAGAAAAAGAAATATAATTTTGACATAATGTTTATACCGGTTCTTTCTAAAGAAGATTTACAGGATTTACCGCTGCTCCAATTTGATCAAACCGTTGTTGTCGTTGATCGTGCGGAGCAGGTTGATGAAATGGTTCAGCGTTTAAGAAAATATACCGTGCTGGGGTTTGATACGGAGACCCGTCCTGCTTTTACCAAAGGGTTGACCTATCAGGTTTCTCTTCTGCAACTCGCTGTTGATCAAGAGGTTTTTTTGTTTCGCATTCATAAAACCGGAATTCCCCAGTCTCTTGCCGATCTTTTGGCAGATGCTTCTGTGTTGAAAGTTGGGGTGGCGATTAAGCATGATATAGATATTCTTAGAAAAATTACTCCTTTTCGTGCCGCCGGATTTCTTGATTTGCAGGATTTTGTTAAATCTTATGGTATTGAGAGTAAGGGACTTTCTAAACTTTCCGGGATTATTCTGGGTCATCGTATCTCCAAATCACAACAATTGTCCAATTGGGAATCTCCTGAGTTGTTGGAAACCCAAAAACGTTATGCTGCTACAGATGCATGGATTTGCCTTCAGATATATAAAAAATTGCTTTCGGTAGAACAATAGTTCTCTGTTGAATTCTTATAAATACCTGTAAATATGGAAGTAAAGGACATGACCTATCAGCAGGCCCTGACAGAGATGGAATCCATCCTGCGGGAAATGGAATCCGGAGAACCGGATGTAGATGATCTTTCTCTGAAAGCCAAGAGGGTTACCGAGCTCTTGCAGCATTGTAAAGATAAATTACGCACGGCTCAGGAAAAAGTGCAGCATATTATGGATCAGATGAATGATTAAACTGGATACTTCTTTAAAGGTTTATATAGAAACCTATGGCTGTCAGATGAATGTCAGTGACAGCGAGGTGGTTGCTTCTATTCTTAAGGATGCCGGATATGTTACTGTTCATTCCTATGGACAAGCCGACCTGATCCTCATCAATACCTGTGCCATCCGGGATAATGCCGAACAAAAAATCCGCAACCGGCTGGATGTTTTCCGTCAGGAGAAAAAGAAACGGCCTCAATTATTGATAGGCATTATCGGATGTATGGCCGAGCGGCTTAAAGAAAAACTGCTGGAGGAAGTAAAATCTCTTGATCTGGTGGCAGGCCCCGATGCTTACCGGGATCTCCCCAATCTTCTCAGAACCGCGGGATCCGGACAACAGGCCATGAATGTGTTGCTTTCCATGGAGGAAACCTATGCCGACATCAGCCCTGTCCGCCTTGACAAGAATAAGGTTTCTTCTTTTGTTTCCATTATGCGGGGTTGTAACAATATGTGCGCTTATTGTATTGTCCCCTATACCCGCGGAGGAGAAAGAAGCAGGGATGCCGGTACGATTCTTCGTGAGGTTCAGGAATTGTCAGATATGGGTTATAAAGAAGTGACTCTGCTCGGTCAAAATGTAGATTCTTATGATTGGAACGGGGTTTCTTTTGCCCAACTCCTGAGTCGGGTAGCCGAAATCAATCCTCTGCTGAGGGTTCGCTTCTCAACATCTCATCCTAAGGACATGAGTGAAGAGGTGCTACATGCGATGGCTCGTTATGACAATATCTGTAAAAGTATTCATTTGCCGGTGCAGTCGGGAAGCTCGGCCGTCCTGCAAAGAATGAAAAGAGAATATACCCGGGAATGGTATCTGGACAAAATAGCTTCTATCCGCCGCATTTTGCCGGAAGCGACTCTGTCCACGGATCTGATTGCCGGATTTTGCGGAGAAACGGAAGAGGAACATCAGGAGACCCTTTCATTAATGAAAGAGGTAAGGTATGACCTGGCATTTATGTTTAAATATTCCGAACGGCCTAAAACCTATGCTTCCAGACATTACAAGGACGATATTCCCGAAGAAGTCAAGGGCAGAAGATTGCAGGAGATTATTGATCTTCAGAGTATAATCTCAGCAGAAGTCAAGAAACAAGACCTTGGAAAAACAGTGGAAGTGTTGGCTGAGGGGTTTTCCAAAAGATCCCGGGAAGAACTTTTCGGAAGGACCTCACAAAACAGGGTAGTTGTTTTTCCCCGTGAACAATACCATGCAGGAGATTATGTCCGTGTGCTGGTGACCGGATCTACTCCGGCGACCTTGCTGGGAAAGGTTGTAAGATAAAACAAAGCGGTCCGGAATTCCGGACCGCTTTGTTTGTATGTGTAGATTAAAGATCAAGCCTTTGCTTTTGGCTCAGAACCCGGAACCGGTACTTTGAAGGACGCCGGATCAATGGAATTGTCCATAGCCAGTTCTGCAGGCATCAGGTCCATGGTTGAACTCATCATTTCATCCCAGGTAACTTCTTTACCGGTGTATGCAGATTCTCTCCCCATGACTGCGGCAATACAGGAATTGGCGGTTTCTTCAGCCTGACATATCGGTTGTCCGCTTCTGATATGGGTGATCCAGTTTACATGTTCCAGAGTATAAGGATCATTTTGCTGAAATTGTTTTTCAGTTTCTTTATCATATTGCCACAGGATATTTCCGGCAAGATCGCGGATGGTCATATCGCTGCTGTCGAAGGAACCTTTTGATCCCTGAATAAATTCGGATACGTTTCCGGCACATCCGTCAATCTGACGACACATGCTGTGAACATGAATACCTCCTTCATAAGTGAAATCGACACTGAAATTATCGTACTGATTTCCGGTGAGACGACGTTGACGAGATCCGAAAGCCACCGCCTTAATGGGCTTCTTCCCGGAGAACCATGTGAAAACGTCAATATTGTGAACGTGTTGTTCCACAATGTGGTCTCCTGAAAGCCAGGTCCAGTTGACCCAGTCGCGGATCATCCATTCCATATTGGTCCATGCCGCTTCTTTGGTACGATACCATAACATATTCTGATTCCAGTACACATTGGCTCCGGTAAGTTCTCCGATCAATCCGCTCTGAACCTGTTTGTAAGCTTCTACATAAGATCTTTGGTGATGACGCTGGGTTCCGGTGACAACGCAAAGACCTTTGGCTTCGGCTTGTTTGGCAGCAGTGAGGATAATGCGGGCCCCGACCGGGTCAACAGCAATCGGTTTTTCAATAAAACAATGTTTTCCTGCATCCACACAGGCTTTAAAATGGAGGGGACGGAATACCGGAGGCGTTGCCATGATCACGACATCCACATCAGGGCAATCAATGAGTTTCTGAAAGCCATCGAACCCTACAAAACAATTGGCATCTGGTACTTCAATCCCTTTCTTTTCTTTTAACTGACCCTTCAAATTGTCTAGTTTATCCTGAAAAGTATCGCAAAGGGCAGAAATGGTCAGGTTGTCAGCAGCTGCAAGAAAGTTCATGGTGGCTCCCGATCCGCGTCCGCCGCAACCGATGATGCCGGCACGGAGAGGTTTACCCTCTGCGGCTTTATCCGTAAGGGTGGGAATATACAATTGATCGGCAGGTTTCAAAGGAATTAACTCCTGAGTTTTGGATCCTCCGCTGCATGAAGTAAGCAGAGACCCGGCTCCGGTAGCGCCCGCTGCACCAATAATTGCGGCACTGGACAGGAACTGACGTCTGTTAAGTGTGTTTCTCATTGTGTAGTATTTGAAGTTGATATAAAATATAAAATAATAAGCATAAGTAAAAGTACTAAAAAATACTATAATATATAAACTGCCCGATAACATGCAAAATATTCTGCGCGAAAGAGAAGAAAAGATACAGCGCATTATTTATTTTCATACCTTTGCTCTTCATTTTTTCGGTATATGTACTCTCTTTCTACGGTGATAAGGTCGGGAAAGAGTGCTTCTCTTTTTCGGAAACAATGTTTTTTTAATTAACATAAAATGAAAATATCACATATTGAACACATCGGCATTGCGGTTGAATCTCTTGAAAAAGCTATCCCCTATTATGAAGGAGTATTGGGCTTAAAATGTTATAGCGTGGAGGAAGTGGCCGATCAAAAAGTAAAAACAGCATTTTTTATGGTAGGACAGACCAAAATCGAATTGTTGGAATCTACAGATCCGGAAGGTCCTATTGGTAAATTTTTGGAGAAAAAAGGAGAGGGAGTCCATCATGTGGCTTTCGCTACCGAAGGAGTCCAGTCAGCGCTGAATGAAGCCGCTGAAAAAGGAGTCCGGCTCATAGATCAGGCTCCCCGTAAAGGCGCTGAAGGATTAAATATTGCGTTCCTTCATCCCAAATCCACGATGGGGGTTCTGACAGAACTTTGTGAAAAATAATTTCTTATTCATTAATAGTCACCAATAACAGTTATTATGAGTAGTCAGCTTGAGAAAGTAAAACAACTTACCACAATGCGGGAAAAAGCCCGTTTGGGGGGAGGAGAAAAGCGAATTGAATCACAGCATAAAAAAGGCAAATATACTGCCAGAGAACGGATTGCCATGTTGCTTGATGAAGGTAGCTTTGAAGAATTTGATATGTTTGTAGAACATCGTTGTACCAATTTTGGTCTGGAAAAAGAAAAATATTTCGGAGACGGTGTTGTTACAGGATACGGTACGATTGACGGACGGTTAGTTTATATATATGCACAGGACTTTACCATTTTTGGAGGGTCTTTGTCTGAAACTATGGCTTTGAAGATTTGTAAAGTGTTGGATCAGGCTATGAAGATGGGTGCTCCTATGATCGGTATCAATGATTCCGGAGGCGCTCGTATTCAGGAAGGTGTAAACGCGCTGGCAGGTTATGCCGAGATTTTCCAGAGAAATATTCTGGCTTCAGGTGTGATCCCCCAGATTTCCGCCATTTTTGGTCCTTGTGCCGGAGGTGCTGTATACTCTCCTGCACTGACTGACTTTAATATTATGCTGAAAGGAACCAGCTATATGTTCCTTACCGGTCCTAAAGTTGTCAAAGCTGTAACCGGAGAAGACGTAACCCAGGAACAACTGGGCGGAGCCAGTATTCACTCCACCAAGTCTGGTGTATCCCATTTTGCTGCAGAAACAGAAGAAGATGGACTTCTCCTGATTCGCAAACTTTTGAGTTATTTGCCTTCCAATAATCTGGAAGAAGCTCCTGCGATCGAATGCAATGATCCTGTGGATCGTCTGGAAGATGCTTTGAATGACCTGATTCCTGATAGTCCAAATAAACCTTATGATATGTATGATATCATAGGATCTATTGTGGATAATGGAGAATTTCTGGAAGTTCACAAAACCTATGCCCCCAATATTATTGTCGGATTTGCCCGTTTCAACGGAATGTCTGTGGGTATTGTGGCCAATCAGCCCAAGTATCTTGCCGGCGTTTTAGATATTAACTCTTCCAGAAAGGCGGCTCGTTTTGTCCGTTTCTGTGATGCTTTTAATATTCCTTTGGTTACTTTGGTGGATGTTCCGGGATTTCTTCCGGGAACCCAGCAGGAATATGGCGGAATTATTCTTCATGGGGCGAAACTTCTGTATGCCTACGGAGAAGCTACTGTTCCCAAAGTTACCGTTACCTTGCGTAAGTCATATGGTGGAGCTTATTGTGTGATGAGTTCAAAACATCTTCGCGGGGATATCAACTATGCATGGCCTTCTGCTGAGATTGCCGTTATGGGAGCTTCCGGAGCGATTGAGGTACTGTACAGCAAAGAAATTGCTGCATCCCAAGATCCCAAAGGCTGTGCTGCTGAAAAAGAACAACAATATACCGAAGCCTTTGCCAATCCATACAATGCAGCTAAATACGGATATATTGACGATGTGATTGAACCTCGTAATACCCGTTTCCGCATTATTCGGGCATTGCAGCAATTGGCCACTAAAAAATTGTCTAACCCTGCCAAAAAACATGATAATCTTCCTTTGTAACAGAATTATTCATTTTTGTTATGATGTATCATTGTTAAATTAAATATTATACGGATGAATAAAAATATTTTTTTGAAGGGAATATTCTCTGTCTTCTTTTTAGGCTCTGCACTTAATGCCTTTTCACAGATGACAGATGAGCTTGCCAATCAGGCTGCCGCCGCGGAACCTGTTGCTGAGAATGGAGATATGACCGGGACTGTGATAGGTGTTCTTGTTGCGTTAATAGTTCTCTATCTGTTGTTTAAATATGTTAGAAAGGGTTCTGCTTCTGCAAGTCAGTCCAAGGATATGGCCGTCAGTACATCAGAGCCGAATGTAGAAGTCCCTGCAGGGGGGGTGACTGAAAGTGCTGATTCCGGAGAAGTTTTTGCTGCCATTGGTATGGCAATGCATCAATTTCAGGATGAATCACATGATGTCGAAAATACCGTGTTAACAATTCTTCGGGTGGCAAGAATTTATTCTCCCTGGAGCTCTAAAATATACGGTTTGCGTCAAACCCCTCATCGTTAGTAAATCAAAAATTAAAAATTATTCGTTATGAAAGAATATAAATATAAAATCAATGGCAAGGATTACACGGTCGTAATTGCTAATGTCGAGGACAACATTGCTCAGGTCGAAGTGAATGGTACTTCTTATACTGTTGAAATGAACAAGCAAATCAAGAAGGCTGCTCCTCTGATTAAACCTGCCGTTAGTGCTGTCGCTCCTGGTAATCCTGCTGCTTCCACACCGGCTCCTTCTATGCCTGTGGTTAAACCTGCGGGTACTCCTATGCCCGGTACTCCGGTAAAATCTCCTCTTCCCGGAGTTATTCTGGATATCTACTGCAAGCCGGGAGATAAAGTGAAAATAGGGGATAGGCTCTTTAATCTCGAGGCCATGAAGATGGAAAACATCATTAATTGCGATCGGGATGGTGAAGTCAAAGAAGTATTGGTTTCCAAAGGAGCTGCGGTTCTTGAAGGTGCTAATTTGGTAATTATCGGGTAGTTTTATACCCTTTTTGAACATTTAAAAAAAGCTGTCGTGATTTCTCATGGCAGCTTTTTTATATGCTATCCTCTTTGAGAAATAGGTTGGGCAAAATCCAGCACATCTTTTCCCGTAATGGTTTTGTCGCAAAGGATGATCAGTCTTTCCAGTACATTTCTAAACTCCCGGATATTTCCGGTCCATTCGATTTTTTGGAGTTCAGCGATGGCATCTTCTGAAAAGGTTTTATGAGGAATTCCGTATTCTCCGCAGATCAATCGGTTAAAATAAGCCGTAAGCAGGGGTATATCCTCGATCCGTTCGTTGAGTGTAGGTACGTGAATTAAGATAACACTCAGGCGGTGGTATAAATCTTCCCGAAACCGACCTGCTTCGATTTCTTTCTTAATATCCTTATTGGTGGCCGCTACTACACGCACATCCACGTCAATATCTTTTTCACTTCCCACCCGGGAGATCTTATTTTCCTGCAAAGCCCGCAACACCTTTGCCTGAGCCGAAAGGCTCATATCTCCGATTTCATCCAGGAAAAGAGTTCCTCCGATGGCTGCTTCAAATTTGCCTTTTCGGTCTTTTACTGCAGAGGTAAAGGCGCCTTTTTCGTGGCCGAATAATTCACTTTCAATCAGTTCTGTCGGAATTGCAGCACAATTCACTTCAATAAAAGGACCTGAAGCCCTGTGGCTTTTTTCGTGCAACCATCTTGCAACCAGTTCCTTGCCGGTTCCGTTGTTGCCGGTGATCAGTACACGAGCCTCCGTTGGAGCCACCCGGTCAATCATATCCATGACCTTTTTCATGGCTTCCGATTCTCCGATCATCTCATACACTTTTCCGACTTTCCTTTTCAGGGTTTTTGTTTCGGTGACCAGAGTGGATTTCTCCATGGCATTGCGGATCGTAATCAGTAACCGGTTAAGATCCAGCGGCTTTTCAATAAAATCAAAAGCCCCTTTCTTAATACAATCCACGGCGGTATCAATGTTTCCGTGTCCGGAGATCATCACGACAGAAATCTCGGGATGGGTTGACATAATTTTGGTCAGAACTTCGGTCCCGTCCATTTTGGGCATTTTTATGTCGCATAGGACTACATCATAGGATTGTCCGGAGAGCATCTCTAACCCTGCGAAGCCGTCTTCTGCCACATCCACTTCGCAATTTTCATACTCTAAAATTTCTTTAAGGGTATTCCTGATGCTTTTTTCGTCGTCAATAACCAGTACTTTTATCATAAAAACGTTTGTAAAACCAAGGGTAAAGGAAAAATATCCTTATTGCCGAAGTCAGAATATATTTCTGTGTTGAAACAAAAATACTCTATTCTTTAGAATAATTCTAGTACTTTCGAAGGAATGAGGAAGAGGGATATCAGAAATGTACAGAGGGCTTTTTGAATCTCTATATTTTTTTTATACATTTAGAGATTGGTTTAAAAAATTTTTTATGTAAAATAATCGATATTCTTTATAATTATGAAAACCTATAACACCGATCAAATTAGAAATGTGGTCTTGCTCGGAAATACAGGATCGGGCAAAACTTCTCTGGCGGAAGCCATGATGTATGAAGGCAAAGTGATTGAGCGCCGCGGAACAGTGGAAGCAAAAAATACCGTATCTGATTATACGGAAATTGAGCAGAATTATCAGCGCTCCATCTATTCTACGGTGCTCTTTACCGAATTCATGGACAGAAAGCTGAATTTTATTGACACCCCGGGGTCAGACGATTTCTCCGGCGGAGTCTTTTCTGCTTTCAGTGTGGCGGATACAGGTGTAATGGTTGTTAATGCACAGAATGGCGTTGAAGTGGGTACCGAGATTTTTGCCAGATACGCTCAGGAACAGCATAAACCTTTGATCTTTGTGGTCAATCAGTTGGATCATGATAAAGCCAATTACGATGCAACTTTGGAGTCTTTGAAAACCAGTTTTGGCTCTAAGGTGGTTCCGGTTCAGTTTCCGGTGAATGCCGGAGTTGATTTTGATGCTTTTATTGACGTTTTGTTGATGAAGATGTTCAAATTCAAAGGAGATACCGGAATTCGTGAAGAATTACCTATCCCTGCCGAATTTCAGGACAAAGCCGATGAACTCCATGCTGCACTGGTTGAATCGGCCGCTGAAAATGATGAAAATTTAATTGAAGTATATTTTGAAAAAGGATCATTGACCGAAGATGAAATTCGTAAAGGATTACGGATTGGTTTGGGAAAAGATACTGTATTTCCTGTTTTTTGTGCTTCTGCCAAAAAAGATATTGGGACCAAAAGATTGATGGAATTCATCATTAACGTAGCTCCCGATCCCTCCAAAGGAAATCAGTTTACTACTGTGGATGGGGTATCCGTTCCCTGTGAAGCTTCTGCTTCCACCTCTTTGTTCTTCTTTAAGTCTTCTATGGAACAGCATTTGGGAGATGTTAATTATTTCCGCGTGGTTTCGGGAAAGGTTACAGAAGGTATGGATCTTACCAATACCACGAACGAAGGAAAAGAGCGGGTTTCTCAAATTTTTGCGGTAGCCGGTAAAAAGAAAGAAAAAGTGACTGAATTGTTGGCCGGAGATATAGGTTGTACTGTAAAACTGAAAAACACGAGGACCAATCATACCTTGTGCTCAGGGAAAATGTATAAATTCCCGAATATTATTCTTCCCAATCCCAAATTCAGAACAGCCATCAAGCCTTTGAAAGAAAGCGATTCTGAAAAGCTGGGCGAACTACTCAACAAGGCAGCTCAGGAAGATCCGACCATTCGCGTTGAATATTCGAAAGAACTTAAACAGATTATTCTCCAGGGACAAGGTGAACATCACCTCAATATTCTGAAATGGACATTGTCCAATCTCAATAAAATTGAAGTTGAGTTTGTCGTTCCGAAAATACCTTATCGCGAAACCATTACAAAGATCTCTGCAGCAGACTACCGTCATAAGAAACAATCCGGGGGAGCAGGTCAGTTTGGAGAAGTTCATATGTTGATTGAGCCCTATATTGAAGGAGCTCCCGAAAACAATCGTTTTAAGGTAGATGGCAAAGAATTGGTCTTGAACCTGAAAGCCAAGGAAGAATTTAATCTTGACTGGGGTGGTAAGTTGGTCTATTATAATTGCATTGTCGGGGGATCTATTGATGCCAGATTTTTGCCCGCCATTTTGAAGGGGGTGATGGAAAAAATGGAAGAAGGTCCTTTAACAGGTTCTTATGCACGTGATATTAAAGTTTATGTTTATGACGGGAAAATGCACCCGGTCGATTCCAATGAACTTTCCTTTATGCTGGCCGGACGAAATGCATTCCGGATTGCCTTTAAAAATGCAGGCGCCAAGATTATGGAACCCATTTACAATGTGGAAGTGATGGTTCCTTCGGAATACATGGGAGATGTAATGGGTGATTTGCAGGGTCGTCGTGCCATGATCGAAGGCATGAGTTCTGACAAAGGATTCCAGATTCTCAAGGCCAGAGTTCCTTTGTCCGAGATGTATAAATATTCCACTACTTTGAGTTCGCTGACTTCCGGAAGAGCTTCCTATGAGATGAATTTTCTGGAATACCAGCAGGTTCCTTCCGATGTTCAGGATAAACTGCTGAAAGCCTACGAGGCAGAAAATAAAGAGGAATAGCAAAACTTTACCAATCGGAGGCGCCTTATTACGGCGCCTCTTTTTTTTACCTTCATGGATACAATTTTGACAGAAGATGGTTCCTTCACTATGCGGTCTGATCAGTTTGGAGAGACCTACCATTCTGTTTACGGAGCCAGGTCAGAGTCGGAGCATGTATTTATTTCTGCAGGATATGGCCTGACTGACAAAAATCCGGTTTCTGTACTCGAGATGGGTTTCGGAAGCGGATTGAATGCGTGGCTCACTTTATTAGAAGCGGAAAAACTCCGGAGGAAGACTTTGTATACTGCACTGGAGCGTTTTCCCCTGGGGCGTTCTCAGTGGGAAGCGTTAAATCAGAACCGGCAGGGGAGTGAAGCCGGATATTTTAAAGCAATTCATGAAGTTGCCTGGGATCAGCAGATTTCTGTAACTGATTTTTTCCTTATTCGTAAACTTCAGGTGGATCTCATGCTTTGGAAACCTGATGATTTTTTTGATGTGGTCTATTATGATGCATTTTCTCCTGAAGTGCAGCCTGAACTATGGTCTGCGGATGTTTTGTCCAAGGTCAGGGAAGTGATGAATCCCGGCGGGATTTTTACAACCTATTGTGCCAAGGGCATTGTAAGAAGAACGCTTCAGTCTCTTGGCTTTGAGGTGGAACGGATCCCCGGTCCCAGAGGCAAAAGAGAGATGATCAGGGCGCGGGTAAGGTCCTGATCGGGACAAAAAAAACCGGAATTAAAAAATTCCGGTCTCTTTTTTATGGGTTAGAAATTTATTCTGCGATCACTTCTAAGTCAACCTGTACAAATACTTCCCGGTGCAGTTTGACTTTTACCTTATAGTTACCTGTTTCTTTAATGGCATCGTCCGAAAGATAGATGCTCTTGCGGTCAATGTCAAAACCTTTGGCAGAAAGGGCTTCAGCAATTTGAATTGTATTCACGGAACCAAAAATTTTCCCGGTAGTGCTGGTTTTTGCTCCGATTGTAAGTTGAATACCTTCCATTTTTGCGGCCAAAGCCTGAGCTTCTTCGCGAATTTTAGCCTCTTTATGAGCTCTCTGGCGTACATTTTCAGCCAGAATCTTTTTTGCAGAGGGGTTTGCTGTGATGGCAAGACCTTTGGGAATCAGATAGTTTTGTGCATATCCATCTTTCACCTTGATGATGTCATCTTTTTGTCCAAGATTAATAACATCTTGTATTAATATAATTTCCATTACTCAGTCCTCCAGTTTTACTTCATTAAGTCGGTTACATAGGGAAGCAGGGCCAGATGGCGGGCACGCTTAATGGCGGTGGCTACTCTGCGTTGGAATTTCAGTGAAGTTCCGGTAAGGCGGCGTGGAAGAATCTTCCCCTGTTCATTCAGAAACTTCTTGAGAAAATCAGGATCTTTATAATCTATGTACTTGATGCCTGCTCTTTTAAACCGGCAATATTTTTTCTTTCTGACCTCAATCGTCGGGGGGGTCAAATATCTTATTTCCGATGGATTCTGGCTCATAATTTATTCCTCCGTTTTTTGTTCTTTTTTCTTATTTCTTTTCTTAATGGCATATTCGATTGCATGTTTTTCCATACGGAAAGTCAAAAACCGAATAATCCGCTCATCCCGACGATACTCGGTTTCGAGCTTATCTACAAAAACTCCGGGAGCTTTGAATTCGATCAGGTTGTAAAAGCCTGAATGTTTTTTACGGATAGGGTAAGCTAATTTTTTCAGCCCCCAGTCCTCTTCATGCACGATCTCTCCACCTTCAGCGGTGATGAGACCTTTGAATTTTTCTACCGCTTCCTTTGCCTGTGCATCAGACAAAACGGGAGTCAAAATGAAAACGGTTTCGTACTGGTTTAACATGTTGTTGTTATTAAATGATAATAAATGTGATGATTAATGGGGTGCAAATATAGATTTTTTTCTTTTTATCGCCAAAGTACTGGCATTAAAATACTGATTTTCCCAAGTTTTTTAGAGGTTAATTTTTTCTATCTTTGTCCCCATAAGCATTCTGTTATGGATAATTTTTTAGTCTCTGCCAGAAAATACCGGCCTGCTACTTTTCAGTCTGTGGTGGGACAGGATGCGGTGACTGCCACCCTGAAGAATGCCATTAAGAATAATCAGGTGGCTCATGCCTATCTGTTTTGCGGGCCCCGGGGGGTGGGAAAAACAACCTGTGCCCGGATTTTGGCCAAAACCCTGAATTGTTCTCATATTACTTCCGATACCGAAGCCTGCCAGGAATGCGAATCCTGTAAGGCATTTTCAGAACAGCGCTCCTATAATATTCATGAATTGGATGCCGCTTCCAACAACAGCGTGGATGACATCCGGTCTTTGATCGATCAGGTCAGGATTCCTCCGCAGATGGGCAAATATAGCATTTACATCATTGATGAAGTACATATGCTTTCCTCTGCGGCTTTTAATGCTTTTCTGAAAACATTGGAGGAACCCCCGGCCCATGCCTTGTTTATTCTGGCCACGACCGAAAAACATAAGATTTTACCAACGATTCTTTCCCGTTGTCAGGTCTTTGATTTCCAAAGAATCCGAATTGAAGACACGGTTCGTTATCTCGAACAAATCTCTGTTCAGGAAGGCATTCATTATGAACGGGATGGCCTGACCATTATTGCCCAGAAGGCTGAAGGCGGAATGCGGGATGCCCTTTCTGTTTTTGATCAGATTGTTAGTTTTTCGGGAGGCGAGGTAATCTATGATCAGGTAATCCGGAGTTTGAATGTGCTGGATTACGATTATTATTTCCGTCTTACCGAGGCTATGCTGAAGGGTGACTTCGGAAATTCCCTTTTAATTTTTGATGAGATTCTCAAGAGCGGTTTTGACGGGCATCATTTTATCTCCGGACTGGCCTCCCATCTGAGAGATCTGCTGGTCTGCCGCGATGAAATAACCCTTCCTTTACTCGATGTGGGGGATAATATCAGGGATCGGTACAAGGTTCAGGTAAAATCCTGTCCTCTGGAGTTTTTGTTGAATGCGCTGGAAATATGCAGCGTCTGTGATGTGGGATATAAAAGCAGCAAGAATCAAAGGCTCCATGTTGAGTTGGCCTTGCTGAAAATTTCTTCTCTGCAGAACGAAAAAAAAAATGACCTGAGTGTCCGGGAGATTCAGCCCAAACCTTCTCATTCAGAGAAAAAAGAACCTGTGCCATCATCCGGCACAGAGGTTTCCGGGTCTGCAGAGTCTGTAAAAGCAGAGCCTGTTAAAGCACCGGATCTGACACCGCAAAAAACAATTTCCAAAGGCCCTTCCATCAAAAAGGCTCTTTTAAAAAAAACCGAGCATTCCGCTTTAACCTCCGATGGAGTTTCTGCTTCTCCGGAACCCCTCAAAAAATCAGACCTTCCGGAAACCCCTGTTTCGAAATCCTCTCTGAGTCAGGAGGATCTTTCTCGCGCGTGGGCTGATATTGCCAAGACCTTTCTCTCTCCGGAACCCAGAGTATACAACATTATGAACAAACATGATCCGGTTCCGGAATCCGGGTCAAAAATCAGGTTTAGTGTTTCCGGAACCCTTCAACTGGAAAAGATGAAGGAGTTTGGCGAAGAAATACAATCCAGATTGAAAAAGGAATTGAACCTGCCGGAACTCTTTCTGGATTTGTATGTAGATGAAGAAATATCAGAAGAAGATGCCCGGCCCTATTCTTCCGAAGATAAGCTGGCTTATTTATCGGAGTTAAATCCTGAAATAATTAGTCTCCGTCAGGTTTTTGGGCTGGATTTCGATTAAAATATTTACTTTTGTCCTTTCTTTTTTTTAACCCTTATTATTATTGTTGGATAGGCATTAAATTCTTTGTATATTTTTAAATTATTGTTTTAATAAATCTCATAACAACAACACGATGGATCTTAGTATGTTTAGTAGCCTTTTCGAGGCTTTTACCTTGTTTTCCTGGAAGGATGGAGTTATGATCGCGGTGGGTTTGACCCTCATTTATTTGGCGATCAGGAAAAATTATGAACCAACCCTTTTATTGCCCATGGGTTTTGGAACATTATTGGCTAATATTCCACTTTCTTCAGCAGTAGGGCCGGAAGGAGCCTTAACAGTTTTTTTTAATGCAGGAATTCAGAACGAAGTGTTCCCTTTGCTGATTTTTGTGGCAGTGGGGGCTATGATTGATTTTTCTCCTTTGTTTAAAAATCCTTTTTTGCTTTTATTTGGAGCGGCCGCTCAGTTCGGAATCTTTTTTACAATTGGTGTGGCTACCTTATTAGGTTTTGACTTGAAAGAAGCTGCCTCTATCGGTATCATCGGTGCTGCCGATGGACCTACCTCTATCTATGTTGCCTCCAAGTTTGCCGTAAATTTACTTGGGCCAATTTCTGTGGCGGCCTATTCTTATATGGCGCTGGTTCCCATTATTCAGCCGCCGGTGGTTAAAGCCCTGACTACTGTTCATGAACGCAGGATTCATATGTCCGGAGGTTCTAAATCCGTTTCAAGAACCACCCTGATTCTTTTCCCGATTTTAGTGACCATCACTGCCGGATTTATAGCACCTTCCTCTGTTGCCCTGATCGGTTTTCTGATGTTTGGTAATCTGATTAGAGAGTGTGGTGTTTTACAGAAACTTTCTCTTTCGGCACAGAATGAATTAGCCAGTCTGGTTACGATTCTACTGGGTATTACCATAGCATCCACGATGACTGCTGAAAAATTTGTCAATATTCAGACC
>JAQVSH010000068.1 GCA_028700615.1 Bacteroidales bacterium | reverse complement strand
TACATCAAGGGATTCCCCTGGCATCCTCATCGCGGCATTGAGACCGTCACTTATTTATTGCATGGTGAAATAGAACATGGTGACAGCTTGGGCAACCGGGGAGTCATCAGGGATCTGCAATGCCAATGGATGACTGCCGGGTCCGGCATCATCCATCAGGAAATGCCCATAGCTTCCGACAGGATGCTGGGCTGTCAGCTTTGGGTGAATCTTCCCCGGAAAGACAAGATGACCGACCCGGCCTACCGGGATATAAGGGAAGAAGATGTCTCTGTTTTGAAGGAAGAAAATGCGATCGTCAGGGTGCTTTCCGGAAATTACAAAAAACTTCACGGAGCGGTAAAAGGCCTGTATCTGGAGGTACAATACCTGGATGTAACCCTGGAACCGGATGCTGTCTGGCATTATCAGGAAACGCCCAACGATCAGACCCTGTTCCTTTACCTGATTGATGGCACGCTCGCTGCCGATGAAGCCCTGATCAGAATGAACGAGAAGGCTTGTGCTTTGCTGATGTCCCCCTCTTCCGATAAAGCCTCCGTTTATGATGAAGTGAAAGTAAAGGCCGGGGACAAGGGAGCAAGATTTTTTCTACTGGCGGCTAAACCGCTTAAGGAACCGATTGCCTGGGGCGGCCCCATTGTGATGAACACAGAAGAAGAACTAAACCTTGCTTTTGCTGAAATCAACAATAAAACCTTCATCAGACACAAATAATCCTGTCTCCGTTGATTCTGAGTGATAACTGACAGAGGAAGGAATGAAGAAAAATAAAAAGGTTTATAAGGATGAAACCAATTATCATCATAATGAATTTCACCCATATCTATGAACAGGAGCTCTTTCTAAGCAACACGGATTTTAAATGGATTGACTGTACCGGAATTTCCGGTACAAGTTACTATTGCGACAATGAGGCCGTAAAAAAACTGACTAAAAAAATCGCTCCGTACGACCCCGAAGGAATTCATTTTATTGACTCTGGTAATTATCACTATATGACCAAATTATGGACAGATAAAATTCAACACCCTTTTTCGCTCATTGTATTTGACCACCATCCCGATATGCAACCCAGCCTGTTTGACAACCTTTTGTCCTGTGGATGCTGGGTTAAAGAAGTCCTTGACAGCAATCCCATGCTTCGAAAAGTCTGCATCGCAGGCGCCTCGGAAAGTCTCATTAAAGATACGGATACCTCTTACGGAGACAGGCTTGTTTTTTTTAGTGACCAAGCCTTAAATTACGAGAAAACATGGATGCAATTTGCTCATCTTCACATGGATAATCCGGTATATATATCTGTGGATAAAGATGTTCTGAACAGAAAATCCGCCGCTACAAACTGGGATCAGGGATCTCTTTCATTAGAAAGACTTGAAAGTCTGCTTTCAATGATCCTAAAAAATCATGAAGTGATCGGTATTGACATTTGCGGTGAATGTTCAACTACCCTCAATCTTTTTGAATCAAAAAGAGAGGAGAGCCTGAATGATCATGCCAATGAAGCCTTGGTGCAGCTGATACAAAATGCCATCCCTTTTTAAGAGGCCTAAAATTCCGTAAAATATTTGTTCAATAATAAAAAAAGTATTTATTTTATAAAATCATTTGAATCAAAATATACAGAAGTGACATAAGGACTAACGATCCGGGGAGATGAATTAGTGGAGAGCTTCAAAAGAAAACAACATCCTAATCATCATACCATGACTAAAAATTATTTTAGATTGTTTGCCCTGATCGTTGTCGGGCTTGCCTTTACCTCCTTTACAAACGAATCGGTCACTTGTGTAATCAAAGGTAAAATTGTCGGACGCAACAGCGAAACGATGATGTTACTGAAAGCCACAGATGATTACAGATTTTGTCAAAATTTTATTCCCATTCGGGGCAATACTTTTGAATATACCCTGACCATTCCACGGTCAGAGATGTATGTATTGATTTTCCAGGACGAATTTGAGAATGGGTCCATGCGTCCCATATACTTTTTCCCTGAAGAAGGAATACTCGACCTTACGTTGTATCCAATGGAAGAGTATAAAAAGAACCTCATTGAAGGTGGCCCTCTGACTAATGAATACTACACTTATCAAAAAGAAATTACCGAGACACTCAGTGCAAAGTCTAAGTTGATACAGGATAGTCTCAGCTCTCTTAACAACAGAAACGAATATCTCGGTGATTCTGCAAAGATTATTATGGATGCTTTGAAAGACGCCAATGGGGAAAAAAGAAATGCACTTTATAAAAAATTAGAGGATTTAAGATTTTCCGGAGCGTATTATAGTGACAAGGCCCGACCTTTCATTCTAAAGTTGGACTCTTTCAACCGGGAGTACGTACTCTGGAGAAAGCAATATATCAAACAACATCATACCATGGTAACTTATTATTTACTGCTGGATGATCTTAGAACTATTGATCAGGGACAGAATATCAAACAAAAAGAGAGAACAGAGATTGATGATATTAAAGAAAATTTTGCTGTTTTTTCTAAAACATTTCCGGATCACCCCTATACCCCCCTGATCAAAAAAATGATAGAAAGCTATGAGAATATCCATGTGGGCGGCCGTTTTATTGACTTCTCCGCTCCTGATTTAGAAGGGACCACCCGTACGCTGTCCGCTATGATTGAGGGTAAAATAACACTGATTGATCTTTGGGCTTCCTGGTGTAGTCCCTGTATTGTCACAGCAAGAACTATGATCCCGGTCTATAAAGATTTTAAAGACAAAGGATTTACCATAGTCGGGGTAGCTTCTGAAAGAGATAACACGGACCGTATGAAAGCCATCATCGAAAAAGAAAAATATCCATGGATCAATTTGGTGGACTTAAATCAGAAAAATCAGATCTGGTACAAATACGGTATTTCCAATTCCGGCGGAGGCACTTTTCTTGTAGATAAGGACGGGAAAATCCTTGCGGTTAACCCCACGGCAGAAGAGGTCAGGACTATTCTGCAGAAAATATCGAAGCATGATGGGGTTCTTGAATTCTAGATAAAAAATAGATTTTTGTAGATTTGTAGGAAACTAACCTGCAAATATTACGACCATGAGGAATTTTTCCTTACCTGTCATGATGCTGATGATAGGGTTTTCCTGTACCAGCCAATACGAAAACAAAGTCTATCCGGAAAAAAATCCCCGCGACTGGGAAAATCCGGCTGTTAACGAGATCAACCGGGAAGCGCCGCACGCCTATTTTATTCCTTATGCAAACGAAGAGCAGGCTCTTAAAGACTCTATCCTGGCATCCTCATTTCTGCAATCTCTGAACGGAACCTGGCTGTTTCATGTATCTCATAATCCATCTGAAAGGCCGGCTTATTTTTTTATGGATGATTATAATACCCGTGACTGGAGTACGATCAAAGTACCGGGAAACTGGGAATTACAGGGATTTGATTATCCGATATATACAAACATTCCTTACCCTCATGCAAAAACTCCCCCCACGATTCAAAGTGACTATAATCCGGTAGGTTCTTATAAACGGGAATTTACAGTACCCGGAAACTGGGACGGCAAAGAGATATATCTCCACTTCGGAGCGGTAAGTTCAGCCATGTATGTATGGGTGAACGAACAGCAAGTAGGATACAGTGAAGACAGTAAGACCCCTGCCGAGTTCAATATTACAAAATATCTTAAGAAAGGTAAAAACTCCCTTGCTGTAGAAATTTATCGCTGGAGTGACGGCAGTTATCTGGAAGATCAGGATTTCTGGAGAATGAGCGGAATTACCCGGGATGTATATTTAAAGGCACGCGATCCTCAGCATATCAGGGATTTCAAAGTGACTTCTTCTTTGATTAACGATTACAAAGACGGTGATTTCAATCTTTCCGTGGAACTGGCCAATACTTCGGCAGAAACTTCTTACAGACTGGTTGAAGCCATCTTACGCAATAAGGAACAACAGTTTGCCTCTTGGAGCCAGCCCGCTGAAGTAAAGGCAGGGAGTTTTTCTGTGTTAAACTTTCATCAGGTGATTCCCGGAGTAAAATCCTGGTCGGCAGAACAGCCCAACCTCTATGAATTGATGATTACCCTAAAAGATCAGAACGGAATCGTTTGCGAGGTGATCCGTCAGGAAGTCGGATTTCGTACTGTAGAGGTCAAAGGGCCCCAATTGCTGGTCAACGGACAGGCCATTGATCTGAAAGGGGTAAATATACACGAGCACAACGACACCACAGGCCATTATGTAGAAGAAATTACTATGCTTCAGGATATTCTACTGATGAAAACCCACAATATCAATGCGGTGAGAACCTCTCATTATCCACAGTCCGAACGCTGGTATGAACTCTGTAACCGCTATGGCCTTTACCTGATTGATGAAGCCAATATCGAATCCCACGGGATGGGATATGGGAAAGAGTCACTGGCAAAAGATTCGTTGTGGAAAGACGCCCATCTTTTCAGAACTAAAAATATGTTTGAAAGGGATAAAAATCAACCTTCGGTCATTATATGGTCACTGTGAAATGAAGCCGGCAACGGAGTGAATTTTGAAGCCACTTATGCCTATATGAAATCGGTTGATCAGACCCGTCCGGTACAGTATGAACAAGCCGGGACCGGATACAATACGGATATCATGTGCCCGATGTACGCCTCCATAGATCAGATGGAGAAATACGCCACAGAAAAACCTGCAAAACCCTATATTCAATGCGAATATGCCCATTCTATGGGGAACAGTACGGGAAACCTCCAGGATTACTGGGATGTCATTGCAAAATATCCCTCTTTACAGGGTGGATTCATCTGGGACTGGGTGGAGCAGGGAATTGCCCAAACCACAGAAGATGGCGTTAAATACTGGGCTTATGGAGGAGATTTTGGACCTGACACGGTGCCTTCCGATGGAAACTTTTGCTGTAACGGGCTCATTAATCCCGACAGAACCATTAAACCCGCACTGCTTGAAGTCAGAAAAGTATACCAAAACATCCAATTCAAAGCGATCAATCTGAGCAAGGGGGAAATTGAAATTTTCAACCAATATTTCTTTACAGATTTGAACGAATTTTCTTTTGCATGGGAAATCATGGCGGATGGACAAATCGTCAAACAAGGCGTTCTTGAAGATATTCAGCTGGCTCCTCAGCAACGTACAACCATAAAATTGGATATAAATGCTGAAATTGCTCCTGATACCGAGTATTTTCTCACGATCAAAGCAAAAAACAAAACACAAAAAGGAATTCTTTCTGCCGGAACCCTGTTGGCATATGAACAATTTTTACTCCCTGTGTATAAAAAGAAAATAATTGATAATCTGACGATTACACAGAAAATAAAACATACAGAAAACGATAGTCTGATTACCATCGAAGGCAAATCTTTCAATCTGGTTTTTGATAAAAAGAATGCCACCCTAAAAAGCTATGATTTTGAAGGCAAATCTCTGATTTCTTCCGGTCCGGTTCCTGATTTTTGGAGAGCACCGACCGATAATGATTTCGGAAACCAGCTTTATATCCGCAGCAAAGTATGGAGAAAGGCCGGAGAACGTAAATCGGTTCAATCTACGAAATTGACCGAATCAGAAGACCGTCTGAGGATAGCTTTCCTGTTTGATCTGCTGGATGAGGAGCAAAAAGCCATTGCTGAATATACTTCTGTATATACCGTCTTTCCTGACGGAGTAGTACATGTAGACAATCAGTTCAAAATGAAACAGGAAGCACTCCCTGAAATAGTGCGGTTCGGGATGAATCTGGTCATGCCCCGTGAGTTTGATCAGATCAGCTGGTTCGGAAGAGGTCCTCAGGAATCTTATGAAGACCGTAAAACCGGTGCATTGGTAGGTTTATACTCTGGTGCGGTTGCCGATCAGTATGTCGCTTATATCCGCCCGCAGGAGAACGGGAACAAAACCGATGTCCGCTGGGCCGCTATTACCAATAAAGAAGGATACGGTCTTCAGTTCGCCGGGCTTCCTCTTATAGCGGTCACTGCACATCATCAGACGATGGAGTATTTCGAATCTCTCGCTCCCACCTATGGTCAACTGAGAGAAGGCGAAGTCAGGAATAACAAACACATGTCAGATGTTGTTCCGCAGAACCTGACTTCTGTCAATATTGACTACAGGCAAATGGGTGTCGGGGGTGACAATAGCTGGGGCGCATTGACCCATAAAGAATACCGCCTTACCGAAAAAACTTATCGGTATTCATTTAAAATAGCCCCTTTGAAACCCGGAGAAAATCTCGTAAACAAGGCCAAAATCTTAAGAAGTATATAAATATTCAGACAAGGCAAATCTAAAACGGAACAGTGTCGTAAACCTCCACCTTCTCCCATAATGCACTACACTCCTCTATGAATTTGAGGTGTGTGGGATGGGTTTGATAGATATCCTGATCGGCTTTGTCCTTAAAAAACAATAAAAGCGAGTATGTATAGGTGTTAACCACCACGTCTCTGTTCGTATTGGCTGGAACTCCCAGATGGGACTCTACAATTTCATCCACGGTGACCAGTTTTTGCAAGCCGTCCTGGAACTTTTTACGAACCTGAGCATTCTTCGGGTCCTTTAACCAGAAAAACACATGGTGACTAAACCCTTTTACCAGGGCATTTCCGGATTGAGCCGCTCCTGCCGAGAGTGCAGCCCCGCCGGCTAACAAAGAAAGCCCTGTAATCATTTTTCTTCGGTTCATATATTCAAAAATTAAACATTTAACATCACCTTTTCATCCGGGAAAAGTTTTCCCCTGCAAAAATAAGCTTTTGAATCATGTAACCAGTAGTTTTTATTGTTTGCCTGAGTCTGCGTTAAAAAACCATTCTTCCTTTATCGCGGCAATATTATGATAAACAGAAGCGATGTAAAAAAGATAGGCAGGATTCAACATATTATCGTTAAACTTGCAGCTTATAGTTTGTTTGCGAATGTTTTGTTCTAGATTCTTTTGTGCCTTCGGATTTATCCTTTTGGTTTATTCATCAGGGAGAGCCATAGCCTCAGAGATTCCGGTTCGGCCGGACATCAAAGATACTGCGGTTCATAAACCGGGGTTGCAGGCCATTACCATTCCGGTTATCGGATATAATACCGAAAAAGGGTTCTCCTTTGGGGCATATAATGAAATTACACGTTACGGAGAATCTTCAATCACAGAATATATTCATCGTATAACCATTGAAGGGGGGTATTATACCAATAAGTCAGGATATTTTCACCTGGTTTTCAATTCTTATCAACTACTCCCGAATATTCAGACGACCTTTAGCGTGAGTTATCTGAGTGACAAGATTCTGCCTTTCTACGGTTTTAACGGATACCGGTCGGGATACCGGTCTGAACTCCCTGAGGCATATTATAGTCACCATCGCGATCTGTTCAGAATTGTAGCTGACTTTCAAGGAGAAATTATACCCGGAGTCCGGTGGATGGGAGGATTGTCTTATTATAATTATGACATTGGAAGTTCTTCTCTGACAAGAAATTCTCTTTATGATTTATATGTAAACACGCAATTGATCCGGCAAGAGGAGAAAAACGGAGGAGATCTCCTCTATCTGAAAGCCGGGGCTTCTTATGATACCCGAAATGAGATTTATGATCCTTCATCGGGCGTTTTTTCGGAGTTACTCTTGTCAGCGGCCACCGGGACAGATCGTTCCCTGGATGACCGTCATCTGAAATTAACTCTGGTTTCCCGTCATTATGTAAACCTTTGGAAACAAAGACTTGTACTCGCTTTCAGATTGGCTTATCAGGGAAGTTTGGCCGGAGAGGCGCCTTTTTATGTACAGAACAATATGCAAACCCTGAATTTCATCAAAGCCTATAATGACGGCATCGGAGGAGCTCTCTCTGTCAGGGGCGTGCTTCCTAACCGCATTGTCGGGAATGGCATGGCATGGGGTAATGTGGAGTTCAGATTTAAAATTATACCCTTCAGGCTGATGAATAAAGACTGTTATCTCGCGATCAATCCGTTTTTTGATTCGGGATTGGTCATTCAACCCTATCGGGAAAAAGAGATGAGTCTGGTCTCTTCTCTTTTGAATCCGGACTCAGATATCCCGGTGAAAGAAACCCTTCACTGTTCTGTAGGAGTGGGCTTGAAGGCTGTTATGAAAGATCGATTCGTGGTTTCTGGTGAATTTGGGAAAGCCATGGACAAAAGAGACGGCACTTACGGGGTATATTTCGGATTAAACTATCTTTTCTAAAAATTCAAGAGGCTGCCTCGAAGGAGACAGCCTCTTGAACAAATAGAAATAGCTCATACGGTTAAGAATTTCTTTCCTCCCGGTCGGATTCTTTACCGGGAACCGGAACTATTTCCTTAAAGTCAGGAAGAGGGCCCATGACAATATCTTTGGGACCATACTTCAGATCTGAATTCATGATCTCATCCCAGGTAATTTTCTTTCCGGAATAAGCGGCCTCACGCCCCATAATTCCTACCAAAGTTGAAATGGCAAGGGTTTCGGATTCCACCCTGGGTTTATTGGTACGAATGGCAGTTACCAAGTCTACATGTTCCTGATCATAGGCGCTCTTGATTTTATTACGGCCGTCCTCTCCTTTCTCGTAGAGATCGGAAGA
>JAQVSH010000067.1 GCA_028700615.1 Bacteroidales bacterium | reverse complement strand
CGATTCCCGGATGATATGGGTGAATCAAAAGGTGTTTTACAGATATTCAAAAAATCTATTAAAAAGAGCTGACATGGAAAGAAGAAATTTTTTAAAGACTATGGGCACAGGATTGACGGTTGCCGGCTTGGGTACCACCGTCGGCATGATTTCTGTGGAAGAAGCGCTGGCCGCATATGCTCCGGGAAATACCGCACAGGCATACGACATGGTTGCTGTTATGAATGGCGAGCCTGTGGCGATGTTTGAAAAAGCGATTGCTGCCATGGGTGGCATGGAAAAATTTGTCAGTAAAGGGCAGACGGTTTTAGTAAAGCCCAATATCGGATGGGATGCATCCCCTGAAAGAGGAGCCAATACCAATCCCCAACTGGTGGCAAAAATTATCGAACATTGCTTTAAAGCGGGAGCTAAATCAGTTTCCGTGTTTGACAGAACCTGCGATAACTGGCGCAGAAGTTATGAAAACAGCGGCATTGAAAAAGCGGCTAAGGATGCCGGGGCCAATGTTGTATCAGGCGATGTTGAAAGCATGTATAAAACCGTAAGCTTTCCGAAAGCAAAAAAATTAAAAAGCGCGAAGGTACATGAGCTGGTGATCAATAGCGATGTGTTTATCAACGTTCCTATCCTGAAACATCACGGAGGCGCCGGAATTACCATTTCCATGAAAAACATGATGGGGGTCGTATGGGACAGAGGCTTCTGGCATCAGAATGACCTTCAGCAGTGTATTGCCGATTTTATTACCTGGAAAAAACCTACGCTGAACATTATCGATGCATACCGGGTTATGAAGCGTAACGGGCCCAAGGGCGTTTCCATCAATGATGTTACGCTGGCTAAATCATTAATTATCTCAAAGGACATTGTAGCTGCCGACGCGGCTGCAGCGGCCATTTTCGGAAAGAAAGCCCAGGAAGTGGATCATATCCGTCTTGCGGCCGGGATGGGATTGGGCCAGATGGATCTGAGCAAACTCAATATTCAGCGAATCAATCTGGGTTAAATCATGCAACTTCAAAAATTTCTAAAACCACTCCGGGTAGCCGTTGAAGTGGCGACCATCTGTCTGTTTGCGTACATATTTTTTGATTTTACGCTTCGGGCGCCGGAGAATTTGTTCAGTGCATTAACCTGGGCACAGTTTGTTCCTTCCTTATTAAAATGTATTTTTCTGACATTTGGAATTGCGGCCGGGGGATTTGTCCTGGTGCTGCTGCTGACACTGCTTTTTGGCAGGGTGTATTGTTCATGGATCTGCCCGCTGGGCATGATGAAGGACTTTATCTATTTTATCGGAAAGAAAATCCGTCCGAAAAGAATTAAGCTCCGTTACTCGCACGCCCATCACTGGCTGCGGTACAGTATACTTATTATAGTCATTCTGTCTGCATTGTTTACCGGAACTGATATTTTACTGGAAGCCCTTGATCCTTACAGCAATTTTGGCCGTTTTGCTGCAGATTTTGGAAAACCGCTCTTCATCACCCTAAACAACGGTCTTGAATGGGCTACCCGTTCCCTTCTGCCCGGATTTTTTACCCCTGAGATGATCAGTCCGATCCAATGGGAGGCTTTGATATTTCCGGCACTGATGTTAATGCTGGTAACCGGTCTGGCCTTATTTAGGGGAAGATTGTATTGTAACACATTTTGTCCTGTCGGATCTTTATTGGGGGCCATTTCTCATCTGTCACTGTTTAAAATCAGGATCAGCAAATCCGGATGTACCCGCTGTGGAGAATGTATGTTTGCCTGTAAATCCCAATGCATCGATATCAAAAACATGAAAGTTGATTTTTCCCGGTGTGTGAATTGTTATAATTGCATCCGCGCCTGTAAAAACAATAGTATCGGATATCACTTCTGTTTGTCTCCCCAAAAAGAAAATCCGGTTAAAATAAACCCGGAACCGGATCATTCCAAAAGAAAATTTATTGCCGGAGCCATGATGGCTTTGCCCTTGGTGGCCTTCACCATCCGCCGGTCAGGTGCACAGGACTTTCCCGTTGGGAACCTCTCTGAAGAAGGAAAGCAGAAAAGAGAGGCTAAAGCATCGGGAGGAGAATCCATTGAGGAAAATTATAAGAGCGGAAGAAATCCTGTAGTGAGAAACCATGCTGTTATGCCTCCGGGAGCGTTGAGTTTCGAACATTTCTCTCAGGCCTGTACAGCCTGTCATCTTTGTGTCAGCGCCTGTACCACGGGAGTGCTGAAGCCCTCGTTTCTGGAATTCGGATTGATGAATATGCTCAAACCTCATATGGATTATGATGTGAACTTCTGCAATTATGATTGCACTAAATGCTCAGACATTTGTCCGAACGGGGCCCTGGTAAAATTCAGCGATCCTGAAAAGAAAAAAACCACGCAGATAGGCATTGCAGAATTTCATCGGGAAAATTGCATTGTGGAGACAGAACACACTTCCTGCGGAGCCTGTGCAGAACATTGTCCCACCCAGGCGGTACATATGATTCCTCACGGTATTGAAGGACTCACCATTCCCCGTGTTGAAGAGAACCTGTGCATCGGATGCGGCGCCTGTGAATTTGCCTGTCCTACCCGTCCCTACCGCGCCATCTTTGTGAGCGGAAACCTCAATCATCAGATAGCAGAGACTCCTATGACTGAAAAAGTAGAAGAAACTTCCACCAGCGAATTCCCGTTTTAAGAAAATGTATCCATGAGATAAAAAGATCGATCATTGAACTAAAAAAGATAAAGCCGTCTCCCAGAAAAGAGACGGCTTTATCTTTTTATACAAAAGCCTTTTTGAATCAGGAATTTAAAAAAAATCAAAAAAACAAGAAAAAAGCTGCTTAAAAAAGTTCAGGAAATTAAATTATTGTGTTGCCCGAAGAAATATTTGTTAATTTTCTTGCATATCAAAGTGAAATATTGTTAAATTTGATCTTGCTAATAATAAGAATCATGGGTCGTTTTATGCGGTCAAGAGTCCTTTTATAGCGAAAAAAACACTTTAACTTGCTATATATCAGTATAATGATAGATATCTAAACCTTTGTTTAATTAAACACGAAACGCCTATGGAATAAGCCTGAAACAATTATTAAAACGTTAGAATCGTTTTTTTGTTCACACAACGTAATACAACTTTTAATCAACTAACATAACTATTATGAGAACAGTTCGTAAGCACGATGATTCAACAACCTGCAAAATTCCAAGGAGTTTGCTGTGGAGCGTTGTTTTGTCCGTTTTTTTGTTTAGCGGTCTCAATCTGAGCATCGCTCGCGCCGACGAAGGTGCGTCCGCTGTGACAAACCTTCAGCAAGTTACTGTTTCGGGAAAAGTTACGGATGCCAACAAGCAACCTCTGCCCGGAGTGAACGTAGTCGTAAAAGGAACCACCACAGGAACTATCACAGGGACTGACGGAAGTTATTCTCTGCGCGTTCCGAATTCCCAGGCAGTCCTTCAATTTTCTTTCATCGGTTATCTCGGCCAGGAAATCAGGGTCGGAAACCAGGGTACCATCAACGTTATTTTGGCAGAAGATACCCAGGCCTTGGAAGAAGTAGTGGTTATCGGTTACGGTACGATGAAGAAAAGTGATCTGACTGGTTCGGTTGCTTCCGTTAAACCTGAAGAAATGATGAAACGCCGCCCCTCTACCATTGAACAAGGTTTGCAGGGTATGGTCTCCGGTGTGACTATTATTAAAGATTCCGGTGCTCCCGGTGCCGGTTCTTCCATCCGTATCCGCGGTACAGGTTCTATCAATAACTCCAACGAACCCCTCTGGGTCGTTGACGGTATTCAGGTAGGAACCAGTGCCAGCTGGCTTAACCCCAACGATATCGAAAGCATTGAAGTATTGAAAGATGCTTCCGCCTCCGCAATTTACGGTTCCAGAGCCTCTAACGGGGTTATCCTCGTTACTACCAAAAAAGGATCTAAAGGCAGTGTTCGCCTGAACTTTGACGCCACCATTGGTATTGCCACCCAGCCTTTCAGACTGGACATGGCCAACGCTGAACAATTTGCAACCGCTGCTAATAAAGTGCCCATTGCCAACCCGTCTTTGAAAGCTAACCCTATCTGGGCTAACCCTTCTGCCCTGAACAATATCAAATGGCAGGACGAAATGTATCAGACCGGTATTTCTCAGCAATACAACCTGTCTGCTTCGGGTGATAACGAAAACACTCAGGCCATGTTGTCAGTGGGTTACAACAATAATAAAGGGATCCT
Source organism: Bacteroidales bacterium (assembly GCA_028700615.1). Classification (GTDB taxonomy): domain Bacteria; phylum Bacteroidota; class Bacteroidia; order Bacteroidales; family UBA4181; genus JAQVSH01. Next base: position 4,492 of record JAQVSH010000067.1, on the reverse strand, counting down.
CCGTGGTTCTGATTTTGAAAGAATCACAGCCCGTGCCAATGTAAACCATACCATCAAGGATTTTATCCGCATCGGAACCAACATCAACCTCACTACCTCTACCACTAACAATACAGGTAGCGTGGCCAACATCGCCAAAAATATCCCGACGATGGATACTTTGGATGGCAGCGGAAACTTGTTGTCTGTACCCATTCAGTATGCTGACGGAACCTGGGGCCATTATCCCCGTGAATCCAACGGTTACAATGGCAAGGGAACCGACAATCTGGTAGCTGCGGCTGAAACCAGAGAAAACCCTGCAAACAACGCCCGTATCTTCGCCAGTGCATTTGCTGAAATTGACCTGATGAAAGGTTTGACCTACCGGACTACCGTGGCTATGAACTATAACCACTACAATGATTATAATTACCAAATCCGTCAATTCCGTACAGGTAACTCCAGTGGAACAGATAATTTATCTTTCAACCAGAGATTTAGTAAAACATTAGATATTGAAAACTATCTGACCTATACTTTTAGTCTGGATAAACACAATTTCACAGTATTGGCAGGACATTCCGCCAGTAAAAGTACCGGAGCTTATTTAAATGCCGCCGATACCAATTTCCCGACTGAAGACATTCGTATTCTCTCAATGTCTATCAACAATAATCCGACTGCCAACGGCGGCTTGAACACTGAAGACCGCAGACAATCTTTCTTCGGTCGTTTGACCTGGGCTTATGATAACCGTTTCTCTTTGACTGCTACGGTTCGTCGTGACGGTTCTTCCAATTTCGGTTACAACAACAAATACGGTACTTTCCCATCTTTGGCTGCATCCTGGAGAATCTCTGAAGAAGCTTTCATGAAGGATCAGAATATCTTCAGCAACCTGAAACTTCGTTTGGGTTGGGGTCAGACCGGTAACGCCGGGACCACTTCCGGACAGTATGTCAACTACCTGACTTCCGCCAACACCTGGTATTATTTCTATCAGCAAAGAGGAATGAATACCACCAGTTTGCAGGAAAAAGCAGCCGGTTTGGCTCAAACAGTTGAAATCGACACCAACCTGAAATGGGAAACCAATGAAATGACCAATATCGGTTTGGATATGGGATTCCTTGATAACAAACTGACGGCTACTATTGATTATTTCCGCAGAGATACCAGAGACCTGTTGTTGAACAAACAGCTCCGTCCTTCTACCGGTTTTACCCAGATTTATACCAACTCAGGACATATCCGCAACAGCGGTCTTGAATTCGAATTGGGGTATCAGAACCATTGGGGTGACTGGAATCTGACCGTAAAAGGAAACGGTTCCTTCATGAAAAATGAAGCCATTGACGTAGGAGCCGACATTACCTGGGGTGGTGTCAGCGGTGACGGCGATGAATGGAGTGGCAGCAAATTTGTAACGGTCACCAGAAACGGCTATCCTGTAGCTTCTTATTATGGTTACAGAGCTGACGGAATCTTCCAGTCTGCAGCCGAAGTGGCTGAAGCCAATGCTTCTGCATTAGCCGCATCCGGCGGAGCTCAGCAATACTATCAGGTAGCCAGTACTCAGGCCGGGGACCGTAAATATAAAGACCTCGATGGAAACGGGTTTATCAACACCAGTGACCGTGAAATGCTCGGTAACGGGACTCCTGACTTCTCTTTCGGTCTGAACGTCTCTCTGGGATACAAAAACTGGGATTTCAATATGTACACCTACGGAGTTGCAGGTCGTGATATCTTGTCCTATGTATATCAGAACATGACCAATATTTGTTCCAATGACGGTTCCGGATATCAGAACATGCTGGCAGAATACACCCAGAATGCCTGGTCTTCTACCAATCCTTCCAACAAATATCCTATTATCAGCTACGTAAATGCCAATGACAACCACAGAATCTCCGATGCTTTCATCTTTGACGGAAGTTTCCTGAGAATTCAGAACATTCAGATTGGCTATACCCTTCCCACGGATCTGCTCAAGAAAGTGAAGATGGAATCTGCACGCGTTTTCTTCAGCGTGGAAAATCTGGCCACTTTCTCCGATTACAAATACGGAGATCCTGAAGTTTCGGTTGCCAGCTCTGCTACCAGCACCGCCTCTGCTTTATCAAACGGCGTGGATGCGGGTAATTATCCTAATCCCCGTACATTCACTTTCGGTGTCAGCCTCGGCTTCTAATTCATATGGTTTAACCAATAAAATTGTATAGAATGAAAAAATTATATATTTTACCGTTGGCTTTGTTCATGCTGGTCCTCGCGTCCTGTTCCAAGGATTTCCTGGAATCTCCCCAGTACGACAAAGTTGTATCCGATTACGTCTTCAGAAATGAAGCCAATGTTATGAAGGGGTTGTACGGTGTGTATGATGCGCTTCCCGGCGACTGGCTCTGGGCTCCCATGTCACACTTCGCAAACTTTCTGGCACTGGATTGTCAGGCCGGGGGCTGGGATATTTCCTGGACAACCCATGAATTCAATTCTGACTTTTCCTACCTTCAGCAAATGTGGTATACCTGCTATCAGGGAGTTGACCGTACCAACCGTTTCCTTTTGGGGATGAACAGTGTGGATCCTGCCATCTTTACCAAAGTGGATCAGAATGTTGTAGCTGCTGAAGCAAGAGCTCTGAGAGCATGGTATTACCTGAACCTGGCGATGGCCTTTTCTGAAGTTGGAAATACCGGGTCTGAACTCGGTCCCGTCTTGTTGATGGAAGGGGAAACTTATTCCAATATGCCTGAAAAAGCCCGGGCTACCAAAGCCGAAACGTATGACTTTATCATTTCCGAACTGCAGTTTGCCAAAAGCAAATTAGGCTGGGAACCATGGTCTGATCCTTATCTGAAAAATGCAAAACAATACGGCCGGGTTACCAAAGGGATGTGTATTGCCTATGAAGCATTGGCTCAGATGACGGTTGGAAATTATGCTGCCGCCGCTCCGCTGTGGCGCGAACTGATCGACAATGGAATGTACGGGCTGGAACCTTACTACAAAAACATCCATCAGATCAACTACAATTTCGGAACTGAGTCTATCTGGGAAGTTGCCTATCCGGCTGTTGCCGACGCAGGTACCTGGGATGGTGAAACCAATGTAAGACACTGGACCAAAATCAAAACCGGAGGACAAGTAGTTTCTGGTACCGGCGGTTGGGGTTCTATCTACATCTCCAACGAATGGGTCGCTGCTTTTGAAAACGGGCTGACCACCGCGGATGAGCGTTTGTTAGGTTCTATCGTTCCTGCCGGAGGGACCAATCCTTATACCGGTGAAGCTGTAAAAAGCGGTTACAACCAGGAAGGTTTGTCTTACAATGCTTTGTTGAAATACTGGAAAGAAAAATGCGGTTATTACAAACCCAATATGTATGTTTCTCAACCGCATATTCTGATGAGACTCGGTGAAGTTTACATGTACTATGCAGAATGTCTGTATCGTACCGTGGGCGCCGACACCGAAGTGAGTGGTCTCTCTGCATGGAAATGCCTGGATGTCCTCCGTAACCGCGCCTATGGTAATCTTCACGGCGCCGGAGTTACGGTTCCCGAAGCCAAAACTTACTATACGGCTTTAAGAGCAAGCAAAGGTTATACTAAGTTTACTGATTTTGAATTTGGTTTGATCTGGGAACGTCGTCGTGAATCTTTGAATGAGTACTCACTGTGGTACAATTTCCAACGTTTGGGATATGATGCAACCAATGAATTTCTGGTGAAGGAATACGGACAAAGAGCCATGAGTCCCAGTGGAGCTCCTGACTTTTTCTATGGAAAAACCATGGATACTTACCGGATGACTTTCCCGATTCCTTTGCAGGAATGCCAACGTAACTCTCTGATCGTTCAGAATGAAGGCTATGCTGCTGAATAAGCAGACTGGATCTATGATAAAAAAGGGAGGCTTCGGCTTCCCTTTTTTTTGCCCATAGGGCAATCAGACATCTCCTCATCCGGCATTTTTCCCCGTACAGACAATACCTCCACATACTGAGGTCTATAGACTTTCTGAGATTTGTTGAAATTTGAAAAATGTCACAAATTGAAATATATTTATATTAACTTTGTTAGGATTACCATCAGGTTTTATCATGCAAAAGTTTTCATTTGATGATCTCAGGGATCGGGTATGTGTGATTACAGGAGGTGCAGGCATTTTAGGCACCGCGATGATCAGAACTCTGGCCACAGCCGGGGTAAAGGTTGCCATTCTCGACCTTGATGGAGAGAAAGCAGGTAAACTGGCCAAAGAAATTTCAAAAGAATCCGGAACAATGCTGATAGGTGTCAGGGCGAACGTATTGGATAAATCTTCTTTAGAGGAAGCTAAAAACGTTATTCACCACAAATTAGGAAAAATTGAAATCCTCATTAATGCGGCAGGAGGAAATTCACCCGGAGCAACCACTACATTGGAACAAATACTCCCTGAACAAATGGATCACCCGGAAGATTCTTTCTTTGGACTTCAGATGGAAGCCTTCGACAGGGTT
>JAQVSH010000066.1 GCA_028700615.1 Bacteroidales bacterium | reverse complement strand
TGGTTATGGTTATTACGAAAATTATAAATATGACCGGAAATTTAGTAAATATGGGTTGCCGGCTCAGATCATAGGGGGAGAATCCTATTTGTCTTCAGATTTTATTTCCAGACAAATTATGGATAACGATTTTTATGCAGCGACTCTTTCTGCCCGTTATCTGAGTGAGAAACTTACCCTGAATATGGGAGGGATGTATAGCGATCATCAGGGAGATCATTACGGAATTCTTCCATGGGTCAAATACAATGAAAAGGTGGAGACGGATTATCAATGGTATTTCAATGTCGGGAAAAAGCGTGATCTCAACTATTTTACGAAGGCGGAGTGGCGTTTTTCTTCGGACTGGTCTCTTTTCGGAGACCTTCAGTATCGCTATGTAAGTTACGATATGGAAGGAGCCGATAATGACCTGGCTGATCTCTCTCAGGATCACCAATGGCATTTTTTCAATCCCAAGGGAGGGATCTTCTTCAGACCGGATGCAAGAAATGAGGCTTGGTTTTCTGTAGCGGTTTCTCATCGCGAACCTACCCGTTCAGACCTGAAAGATGCCATTAAGTACGGAGGAACCCATGAGGTGCTTCCCGAACGGATGACGGATTTTGAAGCAGGATACCGATATATTGCTGAAAAAGGAACTTTTGTAATCAATGGCTATCTGATGCTATACAAAGATCAGCTGACGGCTACCGGAAAGCTTTCCAATACCGGGTACGCCCTGATGGAGAATGTGAAAGACAGTTACCGTTTAGGCGTGGAAATGACCGGAGGGATCAAACCTTTGTCCTGGCTTTCCCTGGATGCTAATCTGACTTTGAGCCGTAACCGGATTCAGGATTATACCGGGTGGATAGATCAGTATGATAACCCTGATGACTGGAATATGGTTTCTCAAATTCCTGTATATAAGAAAAGTTCGACCCTTTCGTTTTCTCCCGATGTGATTGCGGCCGGAATTTTAACGGTGAATCCTGTTAAACCCTTGTCCCTGGCTTTGACGGCTAAGTATGTGGGGTCTCAGTATTATGATAATCTTGCCAGTCCGGAGAATAAAATTCCGTCTTATCTGGTGAGCAATTTTCAGGCAACCTATACCCATAAATGCAAAAATTCTTCTTCTATTGAGTTTCAATTTCTTGTCAATAATCTGTTTAATAATGATTATATTGCCAATGCATGGGCCTATACTGCACGTTTTGCTGATGGAAGTCCGGAAAATACAGACAGGGGATTTTTTGTTCAGGCTCCGCGCAATATCATGTCAAGAATAACTTTCAGGTTTTAAAATGCATGAATGATTTGGGAAAGTCAGTAGTGGTTCTGGCGGACGGTCAATTTCCCTCGCATCCGCTGCCTCTGAAGACCTTAGCCGAGTCTTCCGTTGTGGTTAGTTGTGATGGTGCGGCGGAAAAATTACTGGCTTTTGGAAGAGAACCGGACTGGGTGGTGGGAGATATGGACAGCCTGTCACCCGGTCTTCAATCCCGTTGGGAAAAGATTGTGATTCACAGTCAGGATCAGGAAAGCAATGATCTGACCAAGGCATTGTTGTTTTGCCGGGAGAAGGGATTTGAGAATATTACTATTTTGGGAGCCACAGGTTTACGCGAAGATCACACTCTGGGTAATATTGCTTTAATTGCGGAACATGTGCACCGTTTTCATTCGTTGACGCTGGAAACTGATTATGGGCGGTTTATTCCGCTGGTGTCTTCAACTACTCTGCCTTCCTGTCTGAATCAACAAATTTCTCTGTTTACCCTGGATCCTTTTCTGAAAATTACTACCGAAGGGCTTCGCTATCCTATTCAAAACAGGGCTCTGTCTTCCTGGTGGGAGGGAACGCTCAATGCTTCCGAAGGAGAATCTTTCAGGATTTCCTTTGAACGCGGAATTGTATTGGTGTACATGGCCTATTGAGGTCTGTCTCTTTTTTTGTACTTTCGCGAGGCGTAAATTCTTCGGAGTGGGGGATTTCGTGACAGGTGATCAAAATATTTTAAGCACTATATGGCTGACGATAAAAAAATTATTTTCTCTATGGTGGGGGTTAATAAAACCTTTCCGCCTCATAAACAAGTGTTAAAGGATATCTATCTTTCCTTTTATTACGGAGCCAAGATCGGTATTATCGGATTAAATGGTTCCGGGAAATCCACTTTGTTAAAAATTATTGCCGGGATTGAAAAATCCTTTCAGGGTGAAGTTGTGTTTTCTCCCGGATATTCAGTGGGATATCTGGAACAGGAACCTATTCTGGATGATACAAAAACTGTAAAAGAAGTGGTTTCTGAAGGAGTCCAGGAGGTGATGGATTTACTGAAGGAGTACGAAGAGGTGAATGCGCGTTTTGCAGAGCCGATGAGTGATGATGAAATGACCAAACTCATAGATCTTCAGGGAGAACTTACGGAAAAAATTGACCACGCCGGAGGTTGGGAGATTGACAGTAAATTGGAAAGAGCGATGGATGCTTTACGTTGTCCTGAAGGAGATACCCCGGTGTCTGTTTTATCCGGCGGAGAAAGGAGAAGAGTCGCTTTGTGCCGTTTATTGCTCAAAGAACCTGATATTCTCTTACTGGATGAGCCGACCAACCATCTGGATGCCGAGTCTATTGACTGGCTGGAGCAACATCTGCATCGTTATAACGGGACGGTGATTGCCGTTACCCACGACCGTTATTTTCTGGACAATGTGGCCGGCTGGATTCTGGAGCTGGATCGAGGAGAAGGGATTCCGTGGCAGGGCAATTACTCTTCCTGGCTGGATCAGAAGACCAATCGTCTGAAGATGGAAGAAAAACAGGAAAGCAAACGCCGGAAAACACTGGAACGGGAGCTGGAATGGGTCCGTATGGCTCCAAAGGCCCGTCATGCCAAGGCCAAAGCCCGTCTGAATGCATATGACAGTATGATGAATGAAGACGTGAAACAAAAAGAAGAGCGTCTTGAATTGTATATTCCCAACGGTCCCCGTTTGGGAGATAAGGTGATCGAGGTGCAATCGGTTTCCAAGTCATACGGAGACAAAGTCTTGTTTGAAAATCTTACTTTCAGCCTTCCCCCTGCAGGAATTGTCGGAGTGATCGGCCCTAACGGAGCCGGGAAAACGACTCTTTTTAAGTTAATTATGGGCATAGAGAAACCTGATCAGGGCACTTTTGAAGTGGGTGAAACCGTAAAACTGGCTTATGTTGATCAGAGCCATAAAGATATAGATCCTGAAAAGACGGTATTTCAAGTAATTTCACAAGGTTCGGAGCTGATGAATCTGGGAGGTAAACAGATCAATGCAAGAGCCTATGTGGCCCGGTTCAATTTTTCAGGGGCCGATCAGGAAAAGAAATGCGGGATTCTTTCAGGAGGTGAGCGTAACCGGTTACATCTGGCGCTTGCATTAAAGGAAGAAGGCAATGTGCTGTTACTTGATGAGCCTACCAATGATATAGATATCAATACATTAAGGGCTCTTGAGGAGGGGATTGAAAACTTTGCCGGTTGTGCCGTCATCATTTCACACGATCGTTGGTTTCTGGATCGTCTGGCTACCCATATTCTTGCTTTTGAAGGAGATTCGCAGGTTTCTTTCTTTGAGGGTTCTTATTCTGAATATGAAGAAAACCGGCGGAAAAAACTGGGAGACATCGAGCCTAAACCGATTCGCTATAAAAAACTGATGGTTTGATCTGAATTCTATATTTTACAAGACTTTAATTTGCTTTGACATGGCAGTTCAAAAACCTTCTATACCCAAAGGTACCCGTGATTTTTCCCCTGAGGAAATGGCTCGCAGAAATTATATTTTTGATACCATTAAATCTGTATTTTATCGTTTTGGATATCGTCAGATTGAGACTCCCGCTATGGAAAATCTTTCTTCTCTGCTGGGAAAATACGGAGAAGAGGGGGATAAACTTTTGTTTAAGGTACTTAATTCGGGCGATTTTCTTTCCGGTACAGCCTCTCAGGATTTTCAGGAGGGAAATCTGAATAAATTGTCCATGCAGCTTTGTGAGAAGGGCCTCCGCTATGATCTTACGGTTCCTTTTGCAAGATATGTAGTCCAGAACCAGGGGAATATTGTATTTCCTTTTAAGAGATTTCAGATTCAGCCTGTATGGAGAGCCGATCGTCCTCAGAAAGGCCGTTACCGGGAGTTTTATCAATGTGATGCGGATGTGGTGGGAAGTGATTCTCTCCTGAATGAAGCCGAACTGGTTCAGATTGTTGAGCAGGTTTTTTCTGCGCTGGGAGTTGCTGTGACCCTGAAAATCAATAACCGGAAAATACTTTCCGGTATGGCCGAATTGATCGGAGAGGCTTCAAAAGTGACAGATCTGACAGTTGCTATTGATAAATTGGATAAGATCGGCATCGAAAAGGTGAAGGAAGAATTGATGGAAAGGGGGTTTACCCGGGATGCCATTCTTCGTCTGGAACCGGTCCTGGCGCTTTCAGGCACGGATTATGAAAAACTCGGGAAGCTGGAAGTTTTGTTTGCCGGAAATGAAACAGGATTGAAAGGGGTTGCCGAAGTAAGGACCCTTCTGGATTATCTGGAGGCATTGGGAGTCAAGCTTTCTTATGTGCTGGATCTGACCCTTGCCAGAGGTTTGAACTATTATACCGGAGCTATTTTTGAAGTAAAAGCTCATGATGTGGAGATTGGAAGTATCAGCGGGGGAGGGCGTTATGATAATCTGACCGGGGTATTCGGACAACCGGGACTTTCAGGGGTCGGGATTTCTTTCGGGGCAGACCGTATATATGACGTGCTGAATCAGTTGCAGGGTTTCCCTGAAGACCGTTTACAGGGTTCCAGGATTCTCTTTGTCAATTTTGGAGAAAAAGAGGCCTTATGCGCCATGAAAATGATCCGCAGAGTCAGAGAAGCAGGGATCAGTGCAGAAATGTATCCCGATCCGGCTAAACTGAAGAAACAGATGGGATATGCCGATTCCCGTAAGATCCCTTATGTTGCCGTTATCGGGGAAGAAGAAATGGAAAAACAGATGATCACTCTAAAGGATATGACCACGGGGACCCAATCTATGGTTTCTCCGGAGGAACTTATTCAAACCCTTACGCTTTGATTTTTCAGCTCATGAAACACGTCGCCCGGTTTGCCTTTCTTTTTGTGCTTATTCAGATTCTTTGCAGCGCAATGCCCGCTTTGGCGCAGAAAGTCGCCTATACCCTCCCGGATATGCATCCCGGAGTTCCTTCGGTAGCCCATCTGATCAGAGGTTTGTTCGGAATGGCGTTTCTGATCCTGATCGCGTGGTTGCTGAGCGTTCGCAGAAAATCCATAGACTGGAAACAGGTCGGAATAGGGCTGGCAGTTCAGTTGGTGCTGGCAATCAGTGTACTTTATATTCCGGTGGTTCGTTCTTTTTTTGAGATGATTGGCCGGGTATTGGTCAAGGTGCTGGACTTTTCTAAGGAAGGCAGCGAATTTCTTTTCGGGCCTTTGGCTACAGGGGAAGGTTTGGGATATATCTTTTGCTTTCAGGCGCTTCCTACTATTTTATTTTTTTCGGCGCTGGTAAGTCTTTGTTATTATTTGGGAATTGTTCAGAGATTGGTCTGGGGGATGGCCTGGTTGGTACGCAAGGCGCTCAGGGTTTCCGGAGTGGAAAGCCTGACCGTGGCAGCCAATGTCTTCCTGGGTATGTCGGAGGCTCCTTTGCTGGTCAAACCTTATCTTCCCAAATTAACGGCTTCCGAAGTTTTTATGGTGATGACCGCAGGACTGGCTACGATTGCCGGAGGGGTAATGGCTCTTTATGTTTCCACGCTGGGTGGGTCTGATCCTGCTCAACGGCTGATTTTTGCCACGCATTTACTTTCAGCCTCTGTGATGGCGATGCCTGCTGCCATTGTGATGGCAAAGATCATTTATCCCCAGACGGAACCTTTTGATCTCGAAGTTGAGGTCTCCCGTGACCGGATCGGTTCCAATGCATTATCGGCTATTTCAAATGGTACGGTCGATGGAATGAAAGTTGCCGCCAATGTAGGCGCTATGTTAATTGTGTTTGTGGCTTTTATCGCTATGGCGGACTATATGCTTTCTCTGGTGGGGGAAATCGGAGATATCAACGGATGGGTTGCCGGAGTGACCGGGGGTCGTTTTCAGTCCCTGAGTTTCGGATTTGTGCTGGGTACCCTGTTTGCCCCTTTGATGTGGTTGATCGGAGTGGTTCCGCAGGATATGATGTTGGTTGGCCAGTTACAGGGATTAAAACTGGTGCTGACAGAACTCGTTGGATATACTACCCTGGCGGAAATGAAAGCGGCGGGAGCTTTCTTAGATCCCCGTTCTATTATTATGTCCACTTATATGTTGTGCGGATTTGCCAATATTGCTTCTATCGGTATTTTAGTTGGCAGCGTGGGTACTCTGGCACCTAACTGGAAGGAGTTTATCGGCGCCCAGGGGTTTCGGGCTATGCTTGCAGGGAATCTGGCTTCTCTCTCGTCCGCGACTTTGGTGGGAATGATGTTCTGAACCGGTTTACGGTCTGATACAAATCTTATTCAACCAGTACAAGGCTGTCTCCTGGACTTTTCTGTTCCAGCGCGGTTTTCCATTGTGCCACATAAGCCTGATAATGAGCCATGGAATCGGAGCGTATGGGTTCCGAGGGAGGTGCATCCAGTTTTCGGGGATCAATGGGCTGATTGTCCTTCCAGACTCTGAAATCCAGATGCGGGCCGGTGGCTAGTCCTGTGGCTCCTACATATCCGATGATTTGTCCCTGTTTTACTTTGCTTCCTTTCCGAATCCCTTCTCCGTATTTAGAGAGATGGAGGTAGGCAGAGGTGTATGTTCCGTTATGACGTATTTTGACTGTGTTTCCACCGCTTCCCTGATAGGATCTTTCAATGACAGTGCCATCCCCGATAGATTCCACAGGAGTCCCTTTGGCAGCGGCGTAATCAATTCCGGTATGCGCACGGACTGTCCTCAGGATGGGATGCTTGCGGGCATAAGAGAATACCGAACTGATCCGTGAAAATTTCAAAGGCGTTTTTAAGAATTCTTTTCTCAGATTCTTTCCCTGCTCATTCCAGTAATTTCCGGTAGTGTCCTGGCGGTAATGAAAACCGTAATAGGTCTCTCCGGCGTGATCAAAGCGAAGGGCGCAGATTGTCCCCGGCCCGATAGAGGTTGAATCTACCAGAAGATCTTCGTAAATTACCTGAAAACGGTCTCCTTTTTGCAGTCCGAAGAAATCAATACTCCATGCCAAAATGTCGGAGATGTTCAAAGCAAGCATCGGATTCAGGTCAGCTTTTTCCATGGCATTCCATAGAGAACTTTCGATGCCGGCTTCGGCATATTTTCTGACTTTAAGAATGGGTTTCTGAGATTTGATCACCTTCACCGTATCGCGGAGATCACACAAAATATAATCCAGAGGGGAAATCTCATAGACAAAAGCTGCGATTTTTCTGGCGGCATCATGGGTATAAAAAACCCTATAGGCATTGCCTGCCCGGATGTTTCGCGGATCAAACACTTCTTGTCCGGCCTCCAGAATTTCCTGTACCAGTTCGGATCCTATTCCCACAGAGGAGAAAATCTGCGAGAGCACCTGTCCTTTGGCTACAAGACCATCCTGCATCTGGAAGGTATCTACCCGTATTCCATATTTATAGTCGCCGATCAGTTCTTCGGCAGTTTCTTCTTCGGCAGGCTGTTCAGAGGTTTCGGGATAAAAGAAATAAAAGAATAATCCTCCGGAAATCATCAGGGCAAGAAGTCCCTGGACAAAATGGCTGTTATATTTAATTTTCACAATAATTATTTTTCTTTAATTTTTTCAAAGCCCTCTCCATAAACTCCTGAGACTTGTCCCATCGATAAAAAAGCGTGAGGATCGACCTCTTTTACAATCCGTAAGACCATGGAAGCTTCCTGTTTACGGATCATAATCATGATGACTTTGGTTTTTTCTTTGGAATACCACCCCTCTCCATACAGCAGGGTGACACCTCTGTGTACTTCCGAGGACAATCTTCCGGCGATTTTTTCATAATGAGGTGAAAAAATCAATACCTGATAGGATTGCATAAAACCTGAAAGCACGAGGTCCACCACATAGGAAGAAATGGCCATTACACAGTATCCAAAGATCAATTTTTCGATTGACTGGAAAAGGACATAAGAAAACGAGATGATAACGACATCAATATAAACAAAGACCCTTCCTGGAGTAATATTCCGATGTTTGTTGATAATCAATGCTATAATATCGGTTCCTCCGGTACTACCCCCTTGTGTAAACACAAGCCCGATCCCCACGCCAATCAGAATGGCTCCGAGTACGGTGGCCATAAAGAGGTCTGAAACCACAGGTTCATGAATCAGTTCCTGAAAAAGAGTCAGAAATACAGAGAATAAAATCACTCCGTATATACTTTTTTCAGTAAAAGCTCTTCCGAGAACCCTGGATCCGATAAAAAGCAGTATAACGTTGATTATTAGGTAGGTAAAACCAGCTGGAATGCCTGATGCAAAATACAGCAAAGCAGATACCCCGCTAACGCCTCCCCCCGATACTTCCGAAGGAATCAGAAATCCGGCCCACCCAAATGCGTTACACAGCAATCCCAGCGCAATGATCAAATGACTTCTCAGGGAATGTTGCTTAATCATACCGGGGTAAATAAATATTAGATGACTACATTGATAATCCTGCCTTT
>JAQVSH010000065.1 GCA_028700615.1 Bacteroidales bacterium | reverse complement strand
CGGCCGTGCCATAGGCCATCAGCTGTTTGGCCCCCTCGACAACTCCTTGCAGGTTAAACGGTGTTTTGGCCGCCAATCCGACCAGTTCGCCCATCAACGCTGCGGCTTTCTCCTCACTTTGCAGCATCGTTGACAAGGCGATCTCATACTGCTGGAACTGACCCCTGACGGTGGCCATTTGCTTGACAAAAGCGGTAATGGCTGCCGTGGAAACGATACCGGCAAGAGCGGCCTTGGTCTTGTTTCCGAAAGCGGACATTGCCTGCCCGGTCTCCTGGGCGTTGCTGTTCATCTTCATCAGATCAACGTTCACCCTCCTGGCCGCCTGTTCAAAAGATTGGGAGTTACCGGTTATGTCTATGCGTGCTTTTGCCATTACCTGATATTTACGGATTCTTCATAATCGAGATCGTCTACATACACGACACTCTTTCCAAATGCCTTTTCCGGCGTATTTATGTCTGATTTACCCTCTTTTTCTTCATCGAGGTTGTATAATGTCATCGGCTCATCGGCCAACGCCATGCGGAGATTTGCCACGGAAAGGCCCCAAACGATAAAGTCCCAACTCCAGCCGGTACGTGAGCAGATCCCAACCAACCGGCCCTGCGGAGACAGACCGCCTATTTCTCTATTGCCACGGTCTTTTCGGGCTCTTTTTTCGGCATAAGCTCGCTTATCTGCAAGTTCTGCATCAATGCAATAGAGGCGATAAAATTTCGCACGTCAATGCTGTAAACTATATACAACACCACATCGCAAAAATCCGTGGGATAGGCCATGAACCTGAAATGTTCGGCCCTTTCCTTCACTTTGGCGTTATCAAGAAGATCTTCCTTCCTGCAAAAGGTTGCCAGGGCGATGAAGCGACAGACCAGAGCGATCTTTTTCGGGTCTTTGAGCACCTTCAGGGCCTCACTCCGGGGATCCGTTTCAAAACGCTCGCCGTCTATCCCCAGTTCAAAGAACAGATCCAGAAGCAATCCGGTGGCTCCCAGCGAGGGCGGATAGATGGAATACGTCTCGGTATCCTCGCCGTTGCTGATCTGGAACTCAAAAGGCTTCTGAAGCAATGCGTTTATGGCGCTCCGTGTGGGACTTGCTGCGATGAATTCAAATATCTTGCTGTATCTCCGTATTTTTTCATCCATTTTTCAACGGTATTAAGGGGGTGGTATTGGCACCCCCTGTAATGAATGCAATACGTTTACGCTCCGGCTTGCCGTACCACAATGTACCTGAAGCTGGATGCTGCCACGAACTTGACCTTCCCGGTTCGCTGCACTCCGCTATTGGCGGCCACGGTGAGCGTACAGGGCGCTCCGCTGGCTCCGGATGCTGCGCTCAGGGTGATCCAGCTGTCATCGGTTTCAGCAGACCAGTTCGAGGTCGAAGTGGGCGTTACCGCAACGGTATCCTCGGCGGCTCCGGTGATGAATTCATAGGCGTTCAACGTGATGTTGTTTCCCGAGAACTCGAAAGGACGAACCAGATCGCCTTCGATGTTGAAGGTCATCTTCCATGTGAATTCAAGGATCCACCCTTCAGAGGTGTCCCAACGGGGTTTCACACGGCCGAAAGCTTTGAATATTTCGTAGCCGATGGCTCCGGCTTTTTTCGGTGTTACACGGAAGGCATGAGCCCCTTCGATAAGAGTGGTTTTCTGAACAAAGGATTTTCTCCCGAGTTCGTCAATTGATGTGGTCATTCCATAGGTTTCTGCATATTTATCCACGTCTTTACAGATAATAGAGTAAATAAGCGTTCCTTTGGACTCATCAACATCGACATCTTCAAGTTCACCGCCTTCAGATGTCATTTCATGCTCCTCGCCGTCATCGAAATTGATTCCGGCGGATTTGTTGAGTATCTTCCCAACATCGGTAAGTGTTGCGGGGAACGATTCATCGGCTAAAAGTTTGCCGCGTTCAATCATACATTTTCCCCATGCCATTGCTGCCATAATTTTCTTTTTTTTAATAATTGTTTTCAAATAACAGTTTACACGTAACAACGTGCTGCTGCGCCACATCAACACGATTATTGGAATGAGGGACTTCATCGAGAGAGAAAATATAGTCTCCTTCAGCGACTTCCTTGAAGATCCTGTTGCAGACCCCGGCGATGGCTTTACACCTGTCCAGGTCTTTAACCTTTACGCCGCTTCCGTTATCCATGTCATTGACATAGATTCTGACGTACAGGTAGCTTTGCTGATAGTCCGCAATATTGCCGCTGTTGAACGCCAGAACGATATCCTCGCTCCTTGAGTCCAGCGGCCGTGTTCCTTCATAGAGCACCTTTCCGTTAACCAGCCGGGGCAGTTCTGTTCCGGTAATGTACCGGTACAGAATAACAAGTATCTCAACGTCACTAAGCAGCGATTCCATTTTTCTTCTCGATTCGTTTAACCAGTGCATTTTCCAGCCTTACGGCCTCTTCTTTAAGTCGGGCATAGATTACCAAGCCGGTGGAGTTCAACACATCCTTGTTCTCCATTTCCTCCACATAGCTGGCGTATTCCATTCCGGCTACCAGAATCAAAGCGAATCCTTTCGGATCAGCATGTTCCGAGGCGATCCTGCGCAGGAAAGCCTTCCCCTCTTTACGGCCCTCGGCCCCTCCGGTAGTTCCGTAGGTTCCGTTGCATCCTCCCAGGAAGACAAGCGCTCCATGCATCACAACACCATAACCGATGGATGCACGAAGATTTCCCGTCTGATCGTTCCAGCTTTCCGCTGATGATCGGTTCCGGATGCGCACGAGGCTTTCTTCGCCCAATCGCTTGAGCAATCGCAGAAGAAGGGCATCAAGCTCTCCCATCACCTCCCGCTCAAAGTCCGGGGTTATGTTGGTCTTTAAGCCCCAACTCATAAGTAAAGAACGGTTTTCACCTGCCTTGCAGGCTGTTTTTGCACGATTCCTTCAAATTCCAATTTTCCGTGCTGATCAAACAGACGCACGGTCATCCCCTGATAATCAACCCCGTCTGGATTATCAAGAAAGACCACATAGGGATAGATCATGTACGTGCCGTCAGGAAGCGTCTTCAGGTTATCCCTGCCCTCTGTTTCAAAGCGGCAGGGAATCGGAACGCTCCATGAAGGGATGGCAGGGACCGGCATTCCCGTATCGGGATCGTAACCGCCGCCAACGACCGTCTTTACACTTATTCTATGTGGCCTTCTGTCAATTACCATTCGGAGTATCGTATCTCGGGTTGAACTTCATTTTTTTTCAATACTTCCGGCTCTCCGTGTTTCCTGTAAACGCTGTTGGCCAGGGCTCTGAGTGCTTCCGCATCCGGAGCGTCAACAGTAAGGGATCCCTCGGAAAAACGTATGGCCGGGATCTGTGCAATCATGACGTCCGCCTCCGCCAGTTCAAACGCCCTTGAGTTGAGAACCTCCGTGGTGGCTTCTGAAGTTTCATTCAGTCCACGCTTGCGGATCTTCGTCAAAAAAGTGTCGTTCCCCAACGTATAATGGCATCCGGATCTGATTGACTCAAGTATTGTCATAACCAATGATATTTTAGGTTGCCGAACCGTTGTTCCAGGTGGTCTTTGCCGTATTGATGAACACCAGCGAGGCCCTGTTGTCCAAGGCGGGCTGGATGTAAGCCTCGGTAAGGGTTACCTCCTGCATCGGGTTCACGTCCGAGTACCTTGTCAGCTTGTAATAGCTGCCCCTGACCTGCATGGCTGCGGTATCCTTTACCATCGGCACCGGCTTGTAGTAGGAATATCCCAGTCTGGGTACGGGAGACAACACCACAATATGCTCAAACCACGGCTTCACGTCTACCTCATTGCCCTCCTTGTCCTCAATGGTCGCTTCCGAGTTGAAAACGACAATCTGGGGAAAGCCGTGCTTGTTCATATAAGAGTTGACCACGTCAAGGGTGAGGATGGAGTTTCCTTCCATATTCAGGGCACTCACCAACAGCGAGGCGCACCTCGTTTTGGTCTTGTCCTGACTGATAAGGTGAGAGAAGCCAGCCTCTTCCATAAAGGCGTATTTGGGCTTGTTTTTCCCTTTGATCAGCTTCTGCTTGGCGATGATATCGCCCAGCCCGTCGGCTTCGGCATAGTTGCTCCAGGGCTTTGCGATTCCGACAAAGTTCTGGGAGGGAACGTTGAAATTGATCGTGTCGGCCGTGGCGTTCTCCCCGTCAATCTCGGGATCGTAGGTTTTGATCCCCAGGCAACCGATACGCAAGGCATCGATCTCGTTACGGTAGTCCATGGCTTCGTTGCAGAATTCCACGTCATCGAAAATCATGTCCACCAGTTCCTGGGCCATTTCGGGATCATCGCTGTTGGCGGCCAGCACCTTCAGATCTTCATACTCGTTGATATCGAGTTCGTTTTTGTCCCGTGAAACGGCGATCTTATCAAGCGTTCCGCTCCAGGAGCCGATCGTCTTGCGGGTTTTCAAAGGGGCTTTCACGTTAAAGGCGACACGCTCGGCCGCAATGGGAATGCCTTCCTTACCGGAGATCCCTTTCAGGTCAAAGCTTCGGGTGTGCTTCAAAGGGAAGAGTATGGGCCAGATGAGGCCGTTACCCGGCTTGTATGAGTCGACTTCGATCTGCAGATCTCTTTGATTCAGATCGAAAAGAGGTTTATTCATGTTTCCCATGGCCTGCTACACTTTTTTAATGCCGCTCATCAGGGCGAGGACTTCATCCGCTACGGGAACGGTCTCTTTCCGGACTACGGCGATGTTTACCAATTTCATCAACTTATCTCCTTCTCCGGCCGGCACGTCACAGCCCAGAAGATATTCCGGGAAATATACCGGCTCGGCGTCCACTCCCGTAACTTTGGCCACGGGAACGGCAACCAGCATGACGTAGTCATTCTCCGCCACGATCTTGCTTCCACGGTATGAAGCCTGAACGGTTGCCAGAAGGACTTCGCCCTCACCGGCATCGGAAGCCACCACCTTCAGGGCTCCCTCATCGGTTGAAAGAGCGTCATAATATCCGGCGGCCACTCCTTCGACTGCGGCCACCGAGGCGGCTTTGGCCTGATAGAGCCGGTCCCCTTTCGTGAGGGCTACACCGAGCGATACGGTTACCAGATCGTAACCGGCTGCGTCATAATCTACCTCCGTACTTTCGGCGGCGATCTTTCCTTTGCCAATAAAATCACCGGCCACAACGCCGCTATTCTTCATGATCCGGACAGCGGTAGCGTTGGCCAGTGCATCTTCTTGCACAACATAACATTTGATAGGCTTTCTGGCTCCGAGAGCATCGGGGCCGACAGCAATCCCCTCAGGAAGATTAAAAGCAGGGTTGGCGACCATGCCGCCACCGGGCTTTTCCCCGAGGATCCTCTCAAATACAATGGGCTTTTTGGCTAAAGGTTCTTTGTACTTGAATCCAACTTCCATTTAATTAGTTTTCTAAGCAGGCAGCCCTTTAATGGCGGGGGCAGCCTTTTCCGCCTCCCTCCTTTTTATCCGGGCATCTACCTCTTTCGAGGGTTTTGTCGGATCGGGTGGAGTTTCTTGCCCTCCAGCCGGCTTGCTTAGTCTTGAAAGTCCCTCATTCGCCAATTTCTGAGAATAGGCGTTCCACCTCGTCTCGAGGTTTGAACAGAAAGAATCAACCTGTTCCTGGGTGTTGAAAGTGCGACCCTCAACGGCGGCATCAAAAAACTCTGCATCCATATGCTTGCACTTCTCCCTGACCGTAGCGATGTGTGTCTTTTGAGCCTTTTCAGCCTCAAACGATTCAATCTTCTTGGATAGGGGATCAACAGCCGCTTTTACGGCGTTGGCAATAATGGCAGTAAGCTCTTCATTTCCGGGAATTTCAGAACCTTTTTTGGGCTCGGCTGGTTTTGGATCCTCGGGTTTCGGCTCCTTCGCGTTCACTATACGATTGACCGCTTTTTGCGACACCTTCAGAACTGGAATCACACCGCTTATGGCAGCGTTGATATCTTCCTCGGTAGCTTCGTCTTTCAGACCCGATGCGATGTTCGTGGCTATCTCCATCAGTTCTTCTTCGCTGAACCCCAGCGCTACCACTTTGGGTTTCAGGGCTTTTAATACTCTATTCTTCATATGAGTCGTTTAGCATAAAAAAGTCTGCCGCATTTCGCAGCAGACTCCCACCAAAAGCAATGAAAAACTGTCACCTGGCTGCGACGAGGCTTCCGGGTGCAAACATAATAAAAAAGGTGTAACTAATACACCTTTTTAAAGAAAAAAATAAAGATTTTTTATTTCGGTTACAGGAGTCCATCGTCAGCGAAGCTAAAATACTCATTTCCGGCTATGATAATGTGATCGCAAAGTTCTATATCAATGGTCTTGCAGGCTTCCTTAATCTGGGCGGTGATCTTCCTGTCCTGTTCACCGGGTTTGCAGAAGCCTGACGGATGGTTGTGGAACAGAAGGATCGAACAAGACTTGGTCAACAAAGCTTCCCTGAGCACCTGCCTGACATCGATAAGGGTTGAGTTTAAACCGCCAATGCTAATTCTTTTGGTAGACACTACCTTTCGGGCTCCGTTGCAGAACAGGCACCAGGCTTCTTCATGATCAAGGAAACCGATCATGGGTTTCAAAATACCCGCCGCCTGCTTGGAGGATGTGATGACCGGCTTTTCATCGGCCTTCTCCATACCCAGCCTTTTATAGATTTCGGAGATAACTTCTATCTTCTTCTTCTGTCCATAGGGCAACGAGAGAGCCGCCCCATCTTCCAGCTGTCCGGAAAACAGATTTCTCAACGAGGCTGTTTCCACTTTGATTCCGATACTTTTCAATAATTCCTGATTCGATACGTTTTCCATTGCTTTATTCTGTTAGTTAAAAATTATAATCGTGAAAGAAAACAGGGTGATCTGAGGGCACAAAGGGCAAACAACCTTTTGACAAATAATAAAAGCCATCCTTTCTCCTGCGTACTTCAAAGGGAGTGGCCGAAGGATCCGGGGTGATGATCCACTCCTGCAACGAGTTGTCGAAATGACCTACAAAGCCTCCGGGTGTAAAGCTGTCATTGAGCTTCTTCTTGGAGTCTTCTTCCAATTCGACTTTCATGCTTCTCACTAAAAGCTTCGTGGCCGAGATTTGCCGCAAGACCTCAAAGGGCTTGATGTCGGTGTAGAACCGTTTGTTCAAATACTTTGGAGTTTCCATTGCTTATGCTCCTTTTCTGGTTAATAACTGGGGATTTTCGTCAAGGATCTGATCGATATCAAACTGGTTGTCTATCGGGTTGCCGTATTCATCAGCGATCACTACCCCGTAGTTTGTCAAATGCGATTCGGCCACCTTCTTGTGGTATCCCATCCATCTTTCGTTGATAGCGTCTGTAAGCTGATACTCGATTCCGTACTTTGTCGTTTTCATGTTATTGTTCTTTACTTGTTTTTCAAAGGTTAATGGAAGGGCGGTTGCCCGCCCCATTTATCGTTAGAGTACTACTACTTCATTGCGAGTTATTCCGAGTTCCCAGCATTTGATAAATATATTATCAAGTTTTTCATTAGCGTAAAGGATTGCATTATCAGAACGTCTTACCAGCTGGTGGTAGAAGTTGCTTCCGGTCGGGTTGTTATAAATATAATCTATGAAATACTTTGTTGTCCTTGTTTGTGTTGCCGTTGCGATCATTGTCTTCTTCTTTAGTGTTATTAACTGATTTTACGATCCCAAATCCTGGTGACGATGGTGTCCATTCTCAGGACCAATGTTTGATTGATCTTTAATCCATAAAGCTCTTCCATATCAGATTCACAAAATCCAAGCTCCTCTTCTTTGTCGATCTGTTCTCCTGATAATGTGAAAGCCTTATCCTGTTCGGGTTCATAAAACATAAATCTTCGGTTGTAAAATTGTGTTTCCATCTTTTTGATATTTAGTGTGTTACGTTGTTTGTATTGTAAACGTACGCATGAATAAATTAACCTGCAAATATTTAAAACTTTAATATTCAAATAATTGCAAAATATTTTACTAAAAGTTCAATTAGCGAAACAGGGTGCGCATTGAAGCGGCAAAAGCCAAAATCAGAGAAACGATTTGTAGTCGTTATCCTTCAGGAACCACGGAAGGGTTCCCCTTTTTTCCGCCGCCATGATTTGGTCACGGTGGGAAGAGATCCAGTCTTTATACCCCTTCGGAACCTCGGTGACCGACTCCCTGATGGGCGTATCCGTTTCCATGGAGTTCCAGAACTCTTCATCGCCGCAAAGGATCGGGATGGTGTAACACAGGCATTGCGGATGCCAGCCGATGAACACGAAACTTTTCGGGTAGATCCCCGAGAGGGAATCGCACAGGGGACAATCGTAGGGCTTGTACCGGGTTCGCTTCACTTCATAACCCGTTATGAAATCAAGCTGTTTCCATCGCTCCTGTTCGGCTTCCCGGTACGAATTGTTGATCACCGTCCGGGTCAGCCGCATGGCGTTCTTGAAGGAACTGCGGTAAGCACCCGGTTCGGGTTGGTAGTTTTTTGCCGGTTTCGACAACCCGAGAAGCCCCGTCCGTTTGTTCCTTACCCTTCTGAAGAGCTTCTCGGGCTCCTGAAGTTCTTTCCGGATCTGACGGCTTAACCCGGCGGCACTGGTTCCCTTTTCCAGGGCTATGGAGATCGCATCCTCAAGGTTCTGTTTGTGGACATCCCCCAGTTTCCAGATACGGTCGCTCAGGCTCAGGTGATCCGTCTTTCTTTTCAGGAAAGCCTGCAGGGCCGCCTCGTTGTGTTGGTAGTATCTGGGGAAGGCTTTTTCAAAGGATC
>JAQVSH010000064.1 GCA_028700615.1 Bacteroidales bacterium | reverse complement strand
CGGCTGCCACATGGTGTACGAAGCGGCAAACGCACCCTTGAAAGGCGAGAGTGCAGTAGCTGCATTATTATTATAAATGGCAAAGGCACTGGCCGGGGAAATCACTCCTGTTCCTCCCAGAGAAAGAGTACGGGAGTCCGGAGATACCGTCAGAAATTGTGCGGTTTGCCCGGAAATAGAAGTAACAGTAAGTATAGAAAGGATAAGGCTGATAATATATATACGTTTCATACTCGGTTACAATTTTACTATGTTTCTGATAATTTTTTCACCGTTAAAATGTATGCCGACACTATAGACTCCTCCGCTGAAAGAGGACATATTCACTTGTGCCGGCTGAAATGGCGAAATGGTAACTGAGGTCGCTTTATATACCTGAACTCCGGTGGAAGATGTAATAATTATATCTGCAGAGGTCGTTTCTCCAACACGAATATTAAGTATGTCTTTGACCGGATTTGGGTAAAGATCAACTATCCGGGTGCCATCACGTAACAAAATTAGGATTGTAAAATTAGATTTGGCCCCTAACGCATCGGACGCCGTTAAAGTAAGGGAAGCGGTGCCATAGTTGTTCCCCTGGATAGTAAGCGTGCTGCCGTTTAGAGTCGTTTTTACTATATTTCCGGTAGTAGATGATGTGACCGCAAAAATAAGAGGTTCACCGTCCGGGTCGGAAAAATACGAGGACAGGTTAATGGTTTTTACTTCACTTTTGCTGCTCATGTATATATTATCCGGTATGGAAATGACCACAGGAGCCTGGTTAGGTGCAATGGTATAGGTTATTTCTTGTGTAGTTGAAGCACCATAAGAATCGCTTACCACCAAAGAGGCGGTATAGGACCCAGCAGGAGCTTGGGTTCCAGTGACAGAAACGGTGATTTGGTTGTCTTTAAGGCTGGCGGATGCCGCTTTGGAACCAGCAGTGAATTGGAAGGAAATTATGTGTGCATCCGGCTCATAAAGGTTAAAGGCTAGGGTTTTTGTTTCAAAAGCTTTTAATAAGAGAGATGTACCGTTGACAGGTGAAATAACTGGTGGGTGATTGCCCAATGTGGTCTGTTTTATACAGTCAGTAGGGGCAGTGCGGTGGTTATGGTTGTCGTAGGCCACTATCCGAAAATAATAATCTGAGTTAAAAGACAAGTCAGACAGGGTAGTGGATACGGTGTCTCCCACAGCAATTTTGCCGCTATAGACTGTGGTAATCCAGACGTCTTCTGCCAGCGGCAGTTGAAGATCAGATAAGTCAATTGGGCGGGTACTTGCAAAGATATCATACGCAAAAGCTTTCCCGCTGTCTTCGTCTGCGGGAACTGTCCATGCCAACGTAATAGAATTGGATAGGACTTTGGCGTTGACGTGGCTTATGGGAGAGGGGGCAAGGGGACCTCCAGAGGCCATGCAACGATAGGCGTCAACAAGACCGCTTCCAAGTTGGCCCGCATAGTTTGGATTGTAAGAGTCCACGTTGGTTGTGTTGCTTACTAAAATATCCCATAACATTTCGTTGGTGAAGCCTTCTTTCCCGTATTTAGAGAGAACAAGTGCTGCAATGCCGGAAACGTGAGGACATGCCTGGGATGTTCCCATCATTCCACCATAACTGTTACCGGCAATGCAACTAAACACATATGCGGTGCCAATGGTAACATCGTCTCCACCCGGTGCAGCAATATCAACCCATTTGCCAAAGTTGGAATATGAAGCTCTTTTATAGCCGGGACCCAAAGCGGCTACGGCCATGACACCCTCATACATGCCGGGATTAACGAAGTCACTATTGTCATTACCAGCGGCAAAAATGACGATTCCACCTCTCATGGGGCCTGTCTGAACGTTATGTTCATCTATTCCCGCGTACTTGATAAAATAATCAATGGCATCTTTCATGGAAGCGTCTAGCGTTTTATCTTTTGAGCTCCAGCTGTTCTGGGAAATAATAGCGCCGTTGTCTGCAGCATATTTCATGGCAGCAGCTGGGTAGCCCGCATTATCCATGATCTGACAGGACATTATACGTGCCCCCGGGGTTTTCCCGTTTCCGCCAGCTACACCACATATGCCTTTCCCGTTGTTGTTTACGGCGCTGATAATACCGGCCACATGAGTGCCGTGGTTCCCGGGTTCTATTGTCCCGGCCATTTGATTGTTGCTGGCTACGGTGAAATTATAACCGTAGATGTCGTCTATGTAGCCGTTGTTGTCATCGTCCTGTCCGGTGGCTCCGTAGTACTCAGATTCATTAATCCACATGTTGTCCGACAAATCTTCGTGGTCCCACTGTACTCCGTTGTCCAGTACGGCAACCACCACATCGCGGCTGCCAGTGGAAATTTCCCAGGCGGGAAAAAGGTTGATATCTGCCCCTGCCAAGTAGTCATTGAGCGTTCCGGGGTTACTAAAATGCCATTGTTTCCTCAATATGGGGTCGTTGAAAGGATACACTGTATCGTCTTCCAGAACCAGAGGATGGATGTATTCAACATGCGTAATGCCCTTCGTCTTGGCAATGGTTTCACTTGCCTTGGTAAGGGGAACAGAGGGGTCAAAAGTGATATCGTACCACAAGTCCAGGCCTTCTGCGCGGGTGCGTGACTCGAATTTGCCGCAGTAGGGGAAAGTTCGTCGTATGGATGTGATTTTCAAATTGGGAAAGAGGTCGTCTGCCGCTTTGGTAGAAGAAAATTCCTTCTCCATTTTAACTCTAATATGGCCTTTTAAAGCAGTAACGGCCCCTTGGTTTGTTTGGAAAGTTTCTGTGATAAAAACTTCTGCGAGTTCCTGCTCAGGTGCGTTTCTATTGCAACCAGCTAATAGAGCTAGAACAAGAAGCAATATACAAAGCTTATTTTGCATAATATTTCTGTATAGAAAATTTAACAAATATAAGAACAATCCAAACAGGAGAAAGGGTTTTTCAAAGGAAATAATTATTAATTATGCGAATCGGTATTTACTCTATAATAAAACAAATGCAATAATTATTTTTCCCATTATATGAATTAACTGGCCAGGGGTTTTCAATAAGTTGTGGTTCTTTAGAATATTTCGGCCAATAAAAAGAGGGTCCCTAAATGGGAACCCTCAATTTTATGTATAATTAAGCTGTGTTTTTATAATATATCGTACAGATTGGGACCGCCGGGTAAAGAAAGAAACATTTCCTTAAGACCGAATCCACCCAAACCATCAATATAAATATAAGGTACCAGTCTGAAGAGTTTATCTGAAATGTCAGAGTAAACAAAACTCAAGGCGTCATTAGCCGCTTGAGAACTGCTTAAAGCGGAAGGCAGATAAGCTTTGATTACGTTTCCTTTTGTGCCTTGGTAATTCAGACCTAATGTCCAGAATTTGTCCCAGGTAATATACTGTTTTCCGGCAGTATTCGGATTTGCCACAAAAAGTTCAACGTATTCAGGAATCAAAGAGGGATCAATCCAATTCTCCCATTCATCTGCGTTTAAGGCGTCCACTGTATAGGGGCTGAGAACTCTATAGCGCAAAGGGGGAATCTTTGATTTGAGCACTTCTACTTCCTGAATTGTTTGGGATTGAGTCCAGGAATCATACCATTGACCTTTACCCAGTTTTTCCCAGAGGCAATTCAAGGCACCGCTAAATTTGTACGAACCGGCACCATAAAGAGCCACGTAAGCGGGCTCTACTTCAAGATTGACGCTGGTGTTAGTGGCCGGCACGCTAGAGAATTTGATGGTAAAGGGAGCGGTTATTTCACCGTCTTTAAAAGTAATGGAAGCAGGCACGTTAAAAACAGGATCACTTTTGTTGATGATATTCACCGTAAGACTACCGGCACTGCTGGTCCTGCCCAAATAATAGGTAAACTCTGTATCTTCTGCATCTACTGTATATTCAATAGGATTGACAGTAGCATTAGTAGGAAGAAAATAGACTCCGCTAGGTATATCAGTGGGAGAGGGTTCTCTCGTAGGTTGTTCTTCTAAACAACCTGTCAGAATAAGAGAGAATGCAATAAAAAATAATGATATATATTTTTTCATTTTATAATCTATTTAGAATTACTATAAGGTAGGATTGATAGTGCCTGAAGGATCCGGGTTAATGAAACCTTCAAGGGCAATGTTGTTCTGTACCTCGTTATTGGGAATTACATAGTTCCATCCCGGTTTAATACCGACAGCATTGATTTTGAACACGTCACCGGGAGCGTTAGTTCCAGGATAGCTTTGCAGAGAACCGGCACGGAGTCTCTTGGCATCAAAAAAGGCCAGACCTTCACCCCAAAGTTCCACTCTCTTCTGGAATAGGATTTCTTCCTGGAATGCGTTGGCGGCGGTAATAGCACATATATATTTAGGATCTCTGTAAGAAGTCATGAAAGAAGTCAACGCCGTTACTCCAGCATTTACGCCACTGCTCATACCAAGAGCTTCTGCTTCTATCAAGTACATTTCTTCTACACGCATCAACGGAACATCACTGGCACCACCAGTAGCATAATTTTCCCAGTCACCCCCAACGCAGCGGAACTTGATACTGGTATAAGGTTTCAGACCTTTGATGAAAGCCTTGTCACGGCAAGTCTTATAGTCATAATAATCGTAGTACTTCGGGTCAATGAAACTGTGTTTGCGGAAGTCGGAATCCGGAATACGGTCATAAATCCAACGGTTAACACCAAATTGAGTCAAGCTGTTATAACCCCAGTCTGCTTCACCGGCAATCCATCCGGTCCAGTTACAAAGGTTGCCCATGGCTTCTGCACTGTAAGAAATATACCACATCCAGGAATCGTTGGCACTTGCCTGGCAAAATCCAGAATTGGGATCTTCCCATTGCGCCTGGCTAAGAGGAGTACAACCGCTGGCGTCAATGGCCTTGCGTGCATAAACAGCTGCGTTGGCATAGTCCAATCTTGATAGGAAGGCGCGGGCTTTAAGGCCGTATACGACTGCCAGATTCGGGTATCTCTTTGTGGTAGGGGTGTAAGTGGTGAGGAATTCTTCTGCCATATTAAGGTCAGACATAATGAAATCATAAAGTACGTCTTCACTTACTCGGGGGTTGTTCTTGCCATCAGTTTCTGCCGTCTCGTCCGTAACTAGGGGAACGGTGAGTCCTTTGATCTTGGCATCAATAGTGGTATACTGATTTTCAACGGGAACATACATGTTCCACATGTGCCAGTAGGCCCATGCGCGGTATGCGTAACCCATTCCAAGATAACCTTTTTGCAAGTCGGAAGGTTCTGCCACTTGTTTTACAGCAGAAATGATATCATTGGCAGATTTGATAAACATATAGAAGGTACGCCAGGGAAGGTAGGCGGGATATGAATTGGGGCCGAGTCCAGTCTGAATATTAAACTGACGATACCAGTCGTAAGCAGGGTTGGTCCCTTGAGGGAAAATATCACCAAGAGCTTCGTTGAAGCCAAGCAATATGCCTGGGTAAGCCATATCACGTTCATCGGTCTGATTACCATAAACAAGATAGCCTTGGGACAATTGAGCAGGAATACCGCTCATGGCAGCATCCAGAGCAGAAGCAGACTCACCAATCTGTTTGGCTGTAGCAGAATCATCTTGAGGGAATGTTTCCTTGATACAGGACTGTAAGGTGAATACGCTAAAAGCAATTATAGAGAAAATTTTGATCAAATTTTTCATATCAGTGATTTTTTAGAATTTAACTGTGATACCACCTGAGATGGTTCTCATAGGAGAATAGTAGGACGAGCCTGTCCCTGTATAGGAGATTCTAGGGTCAAATCCTTGTCGTTTTGACCAATACCATACGTTCTCGCAAGACACATAGAAACGAAGAGAAGTTCCACCAAGTTTCTTTACAATATTATTGGAAAGAGTGTACCCCAAATTGATATTTTCAATATTCAGATAACTGGCATCTGTCAAGAAACGGGTAGATTGACTGGATGAGTAGGTATCATCAAATTGGAAACGGGGAATGTCGCTGCTTGTGTTTTCCTTTGACCAGGATTTCAGCACGTCAACGTGATAGGCATAGCCAGAGTTGTTGGTTGTGGGAGAACTCATGGCACTGGCGTAACCGCTATCATATTGTTCGCCACCCAGTTGGTAAGAGAAATTGATAGAGAAATCAAATCCATATGCATTGAGGGTTGTTCCAAAACCGCCATAGAAAGGAGAAATGGAAGTAGCGTTATTAATGTAATAGTCAGCTTCTGAATATTGGTTGGTAGTAACACGAGTGCCTGTCCGTTCACCGTCGGCACCCTTTTCGTCTTTATACCAGAGTGACTGACCATCTTCTCCTACGCCAGCATATTCCTTTAAATACCACGAGTAATGGGAAACGCCTTCAGCTACAAAGAAGCTGCCGTTTTGGTAACCTTTATACTCATTGCCATTGGCATCATAGGCGGTCTTGGTCTTCTTACCTTCGTCCAGCATAGTGATTTTGTTTTTCAAATAGGTGACATTGATGTTAATATCCAAAGATACCTTGTTGGTTTTAATGGCATTGAAGTTCAATGAAAGTTCAGCGCCATAGTTCTTCATATTACCGACGTTGGCAAAGTAGGATGTATAACCCATAGAAGGAGCTACAGGGAAGGAGAACAACATGTCCGTTGTAATACGGTGGTAGTAATCAAAAACACCGGTAAGTCTCTTCCATAAGCTGAATTCAATACCTGTGTTGATATTGGTAGTAGTTTCCCAAGTAATGTTTTCACTACCTTTTGAACTGAAAATGGTAGATACGTTGCCAGAGGAATTGGTAATGTCATAAAGGTCAATATAGCGGTAAGCACCGATGTTGTCATTCCCTTGCTGTCCGGCACTTGCCTTAATCTTCAGTTCGTCTATCCAATCGGCAACGAACCAAGGTTCTTTATTCATCAACCAAGAAGCACCAACTGACCAGAAGTTACCCCAACGGTGGCTGGGATTAAAACGACTGGAGGCGTCACGCCGATATGATCCAGAGAAATACAATTTATCTGCGAAATCATACTGTAAGCGGCCAAAAAAACCTTCCTGATTGTATTCGTTCAGATAAGAGTAAGCACTCTGTCCATCAACTACCGCACCACCCAATTCCTTGTTCTTTTGTGAGAACATATTGGATTTTGAACCATACAGATAGTAGGACTTCGTATTAAAGTATTCATGCCCCACAAGGACAGATATGGTGTTTCTTCCAAAAGTCTTGTTGTAATTCAATAATTGTTGGAAGTTAACGTCAAAGCTTCTGCTGTGTGACTTACCTACGGTACCTTTGGTAGATGCAAACTGACCGTAATATGGGTTGAGTACTTCTGTACTGCGGGTTTCATCTAGGTTGAATGTGCCGTTGATCGTAAGTTTCAAATCTTTGTAGAAGTTAATGTCTACAAATCCGTTACCGGTAGCGGCGTTGCCTTCATTGTTATGGGTGTTCAGGCGGAGGTCTTGTAAGGCGTTGGCGTTAAACAGGAAAGGACGTGCCAAACCGGCATTCTGACCGTCACCGTAGTCCATCATTTCGATGCCATTGGCATCTACTTTGCGGGTACCGTCTGCATTTCTAATCCACAAAGGATAAATGGGAGCCATTTGGGACGTAAAGGCCCATACGTTACCGGTAGAAGTAGATGAACCGTTATTGCTCAAATAATTGGAATTAAAATTGGTGTAGGACATGTTTCCGCCTACTTTCATCCAACTCTTGGCCTGGTAACTCCCCCTTAATCTGGCGGTTAAACGTTTCAGGTCAGAACCGGCGGTAATACCTTCATTGCTAAGGTATGCGACAGAACTATAGAAAGAAGCCTTTTCGTTGGCGCCGGATACAGTCATAATATATTCCTGACGCACGCCTGTACGGTAGGCTTCATCTGCCCAGTCATCAGGGGTAATGTAGTAGTCACCAATAGTGCGGCCCAGTGTGGCATTGGGATTAACCTTACCGTTGGTTCCGATGAAAGATTGTCCTTGGGGGAATTCATAAATCAAATATCCCAGACCGGCATTGGAAGAACTCAGTCCAATATTCTGGTTGGCCCTGACGTTGGCATCTTCTAGAGACAAGCCCAACTTGTTCTGGAAGTAGTTCATCATGGCGCCATAATGTGTTTCATAATGCAGCAACGGATCCTGAATGGTGTTGTAGTTTTGTAATGCCCTCATGTTGCCTCCGTACTTGACATCAAAAGTAACAAGAGCTTCACCAGCTTTAGCTTTCTTGGTGGTAATCATAACTACACCGTTGGCACCACGTGCACCATAAAGGGCGTTGGAAGATGCGTCCTTTAAAACGGTTATGCTTTCCACGTCAATGGTGGCAATATTAGAAAGATCCCCACTGTAGGGAGCGCCGTCAACAATTATAAGAGGGTCATTACCAGCGGAAAGAGAACTGAACCCACGGATACGGATGGTAGAAGAAGCACCCGGAGCACCGTTGTTAGATGTCAATTGGATACCGGGAACGGCACCTGCAAGCGCGTTGATTACAGAACTCGACTGTGATTTGGTCAACACTTCTGAGCTTACAACTGTTGCAGCACCGGTAAAGGACTCTCTAGTGGACGTGCCAAAGGCAACAACAACAATGTCTTCCAGTGCAATGGCATCGGGAGACATAACAACATCCACAATAGCTCTGCCGTTAAGTTCTGCATTGACAGTCTGCATACCCACAAAGGAAAAACGGAGCATGTTGTTGCCGGTGGGTACATTAATGGAGTACATACCATCCAGATTTGTCTGTGTGGAAATTGTTGTTCCTGCCACAACCACTGTCACATAGGGCATAGGAGCACCGTCTTCAGAGGAGGTAACCGTCCCGGTTACCTTTTGCTGCGCAAACAATGCTGTGAACCCCATCATGACTGACAAAGTCAATAAAAGGAATTTTTTCATCTGTCTT
>JAQVSH010000001.1 GCA_028700615.1 Bacteroidales bacterium | reverse complement strand
TAATTTGATTTCAGTGAACATTTTCAATTTGGTCTTGCGATACAAAGTGAAGACAAGGAATACCAAGAGAGTCTGCAAATTTAATATATGCTAAGTCAAAAGATGCCATTTGACTTTTTTTACTACCAGTGCCTGGATTTCCTTCAATATTTCCTATTTTAAATTTATAAACACCATCTTCATTTTCTGCACTTAATAATGAATACAATCCATCCAACCTACTTGATATATCTGAAAAAAACACATTAAATTCTTCAATCCGTTTCTGTATCAATTCATCTTTCGATAGGATGCTTTTATTTATCACATCTAGTTTATTATTGATTTGATTTAAATTATCGTTCGATTTTTCCCATAGTCGCTTTTGTTCTTCAAGATTACCTTTCCTCTCATAAAAAGAATTTAATTCATTGATAATAATTTGAAGGTCATCTATAGCTCCTGCTTTATTTAATGATTCCGAAAGGGATTTCTCCTGAAGAATAAAAGAGTTGAGATTTCTTTTTTCCTTATTTATCTCGTGCTCTAAAC
Source organism: Bacteroidales bacterium (assembly GCA_028700615.1). GTDB lineage: Bacteria > Bacteroidota > Bacteroidia > Bacteroidales > UBA4181 > JAQVSH01. The sequence goes on along the minus strand of JAQVSH010000001.1, from coordinate 33,818 downwards.
TAGGAAGTTCCTCAGTTATATATGAAATTTTTTGCTGAATCATCTCATTGTGAAAAGACAAAGTCTGTTCAAATGTTTTTTGAATATTTGGAATTAATGATTTAGCCTTATCATACATTCTTTTAATCTGCTCAGTATCAATTTCAGCAAAATCCTGTTCCAGATTTATTTTACTCTCAATAATTAATTCCTTTCGCAACTCAAGACGAGAAAGCTTAGTAGATACTTGATTTATTTTTAATTTGATTTGATTAAGATGTTGAAGTTCTTCTTCGTATTTTTCATTTAGATTAAAAGACTCTTTTTTTCTATTTAACTCAGCAATCTCCTTATTTACAATAATAAGAGATTGATTAATTTGAGACAAATTACTTTCTTTTCGAAGGCGAGTTTGTAATTTTTCTTCGAGATTTTTATCTCTAACAAGCTTATCTTTTGAGCTATCTGTATCAATGCCAAGCCAAAATAAGAAAAGTAATTCATACTCAACACCTGTCGTAAAAGCATCCAATACTTTAAGAGTATGAATTAGTTTATTCTTTTCATCACGGATATTTTTCGACTTTAGTTGTTTGAATGTTGGCTTATCACTTTGAGTATTAAAAATTAATTCTTTCAATATTTTAGGAAAATCATCATTGTTTAATGATTCCCCATTTACTCTTTGAATCTTATGTTTATAACTTAAAAAGTTTCTCTCTATTACAATTTCCTTCGAGTTTAAATCGTCAATATTTTCAACTAATGTAAGAGATATTAGAATATTGTTTTCCTTTAAAAACTGTTCAATTTTTTTGTTGGTAGTCTTAAATTCTGGGTCGATATAAATATTTTTTCCATCACCATCAAGACAAAAATCTATTAATCTCAAAACTGTTGTTTTACCTACACTATTTCCAGATTCAGTTTTGTTTTGTGATTTAGTTTCATCTACAATCAGGTTAATGCCTTTATGAAAAGGTATTTCCCTAACCAATTTAGCCTCATTATATATGTTCAGTTTTTTTAGAAACATTTTGTAATAAATCCCTTATCAGATTTGTCAATAGCACCTAATAAAAATAACCAATCTAAAGTAAGTGTAAATAGGCTAATAGAGATATTTTCAGAAGATTTTAATTCTTCAAAAGTCGAAAAATAGTCGTGTTTTTTATCCTCTGTTTTTGCAAGTATTTCTATAACCTTAGCTCCAAGATAATAATAATCTCTTTCTGGGTTTATGTCTTTGCTTATTATCATTTTGGTTCTTCAAGAATTTTACATCGAATAAATGCATCAACCATTATTAACCTAATACCCAATATTATATCTTCATCAAAAAAAATAGAATTTCCCAAGCGTAAATATAATTCATCAAAAATATCATTTATTATATTATCAGAGTTCTTTCGAATTATTTCAATTGGTTCATCAGAATCTAAAACATACTTTCCTTTTATTTTAAGGTACAATTGTTCTATGTTATATAATAATTTTTCCTTTTTTATTGAACCCTGAGCTTCAAGTTCATCATACAAAATATTTATCTTTTCATGATAAACCTTATATTCTTGAATAAGAGAAAAATTAAACTTCACTTGGTTATAATTTAACTTAACCTTGGGATTATAAGTATTTAAAGATTCCATTTTATCAATGCCATCCAATGATATAAATGATATTGCATTGATTGCATTTTTCAGCATCGATGGATTGTTGTTAATACGTTGATTCAGGTAATTACTTTCATGGATTCGTTTCATTTCCTTTAATGCTTCAACCGTATAAACACTTTCATCATTTGTCTTATCGTGACATTGTCTGCATAAAAGGATGAGATTTTCATAATCCGCTCTTTGTTCGTCTGTCATATTGGGGTTATACCTCTCACCACCCTCATTTGCAGCTTCAATATGACAAATATTTGAATCCAAAGCATTTTTATCATTAAGCAAACGATTATTACAGCCCGGGAAGGCACATAAATTACCAGAAAGCCCAAAGAGCTTTTTTATTGTTTGGTCTGTATAATTTCTTGCTTTGTATCCCATGTCACAAATATACAATTATAGTTATCAAATGAATATTCGATTTTTGCACAGTGAGCTTTTTTAAATTGGCTACAACATTTGTGCAAACGAAATGTATTGCGTTTATATCCGGATTGGACGAATGAGGTCTTTTCAGAAAAAGGATAGGGAAATACCAATAAAGACGGGAAAAGAGTTCCGTAGTTCATGTCTGTGTTTTTCAATGCGATGCTGCAGTTGTTATGGATAGCAATTTACAAAAAAATCCATAGAGGTATCCTTTAGGGGGCATCTTTTTTGAATTGATTTTCAATAAATTTCAGAATAAAATTTATCGACTGTCCGGGTGGAGGGACGGGGGGATTACTCGCTTCGCTCGTGATCCCCTGTGGGGAGGGCTTCAAAAAGCCAACTCACGAAATAGTAGTTGCTTCGCAATCTTTATTTTTATACAAAAGGCTGCTTGAAAGCAAGCTTTCAGCAGCCTTTGTGTATAAAAAAAGCAGCGATGAATCGCTGCTTTTTCGTGAGTTGGCTTTTTGGCGGAGAGAGGGGGATTCGAACCCCCGGTACCCTTACGAATACGACAGTTTAGCAAACTGTTGGTTTCAGCCGCTCACCCACCTCTCCAAAAAGTGAGGCAAATGTACAAAAATGGATGGGATTTGCAAGGAGGGGGATGGATTTTAATTGTTTTCCATCCGGAAGAGGGTGAGAATTTGTTGGATTTTGTGGTCCATGGGGAGGGTTGCGTCTATCCAGTGGATGTGGTGTCCGTTTTTTTCCATTCTTCTGAACCAGGTCATTTGGCGTTTGGCAAATTGGTGAATGGCGGTGTTGAGTCCCTGAAACATTTGTTGGTAATCGAGTTGTCCGGTGAGGTGGCGAACAATGAATTTATATTCAAGGCCGTAGTATTCTATTTGTTCGGGGGTGAGTCCCTGGTCAAGGAGTGTTTTGACTTCGCCGATCATGCCTTGGTCGAGTCTTTGTTGGAGTCTTTGGGTGATGCGGTCTCTACGGAGTTGGAGGTCGAGGTTGATTCCGATGAGGAGGGGATGGATGGGGGGGTATTCTTTGTCAGTGACTTGATGGGCGGTGTAGTATTCTTCGATTTCTATGGCTCGGATGAGTCGTTTGCGGGTGTCGGTGTCGGTGTGGTTGTGGAGTGTTTTGAAGGAGGCCAAATGGTCGATGAGGGTCTGGTCGCTTTGTTGTTCAAGGGTTGCTCTGAGGGCGGGGTCGGGTGGTACGCTGATGAGGCGGTAGCCTTCGATGGCGGCTTGGAGGTATAGTCCGGATCCTCCGCAGAGGATGGGGGTGTTTTTTCTTTTTTGGATTTGGTCAAAGGCTTTTAGGAAGTCGCGTTGGTATTCGTAGACGTTGTATTGGTAGCCGGCATCGGCGATGTCGATCAGGTGGTATGGGATTTTTTTGTCGCCGATGGTGTATTCGGCCAGGTCTTTGCCGGTTCCAAGTGTCATCCCGCGGTATACCTGTCTGGAGTCTGCGCTGATTATTTCGCCTCCAAGTTGTAATGCGAGGTTTGCGGCAACGGATGTTTTTCCGGTCGCGGTGGGTCCTGTGATGACAATCAGGTTGTAGGGATTGGCCATAAATGGTTTTTTTTATCCGATAAAAATACGAATTTTGCAGCACAATAATTGCTCCATGAATTTGCGTTCAATTGCCGTGATGGCCGGAAGGCGGTCAAAATTTCTTATACTTTCTCCAGAGTCTGAGTGGGAGCAAATTGTTGCTGAAAAAACAGGAAAAGGAACCGCTTTTTTTTCTTTTGCTTTGCCTTGGTGTGTTTTGCTTTCCCTGGCGGCAGGTGTGGGGTATTTTTTATTTGAGTCCCGCTTGGTGTTTGCATGGAATTTTTTGTTTTATACTGTTTTTTCTGTTTTTCTAACCTGGATGATTGCTCTTTTCGGCGCGGGTTGGTTAACCAGTGAGATGGCCCCGGAGTTTGGATTGAAAAAACAACCCGGGAAGTTTTTTGTACTGTATGCTTATTCTTTAACGCCGACATATTTTGCCGGGATGATTGTTTTTTTATTTCCTGAGCTGAAGTTGATTTTGATGCTGGGCTTGTATTCTTTGGTTCTTATGTATAAAGGGACCATATTTTTGTTTCATGATCTGGCTGAAGAAAAAAGAATATGGCTTATTGCGGTTTCATGCGGATTGTTTCTGCTTTTTTATACCTTATTTTATACTATATTTCATTCCATACTGACGGCCATGGCGGAGAAGGCCGCAACTGTTATTTGATTTTGCAATGGCTGATAAAATAAGCATACGGAATAAGAAGGCGGGCTTCGAGTACGAGTTGCTGGAAAAGTATATTGCAGGAATTCAGCTGCAGGGTACGGAGATTAAATCTATCCGTATGGGTAAGGCAAATATTTCGGAAGCCTGGTGCCATTTTGTGGGGAATGAGTTGTATGTCCAGGGTATGCATATTTCGGAGTATTGGTGGGGAAGTTGTAATAATCATGTGCCCAAACGGGAGAGAAAGTTGCTTTTGCATAAAAAAGAGCTCAGTAAACTGCTGAGAAAATCCCAGGAAAAAGGTCTTTCTATCGTGGCTACCTGTCTTTTTGTAAACGAAAGAGGGTTGGCCAAGCTTGAGATTGCGCTGGCTAAAGGGAAGAAATCCTTTGATAAAAGAGAGGATATCAAACAAAAAGATACACAACGAGAGCTGGACAGAATCCGGAAACATTAGGCCGTCCTTTTCACTGTTGAAAAAATGATACGTGGGTTTTATGCGTATATTTGTATTGTTTTATAAATACAATGTATATGCTGTATAAAATTGCACTTTGTATGTTACAGGGGATCAGTTGCAGGAACCTGAAATTATTAATGGATGCATGCGGAGACGCAGAGTTTCTTTTTAAAGAAAGAAAAAGAATATTGGAGAAAATGCCCGGCATCCGACCAGAGGTATTATTGCTGCTATCCAATAAAAAAATTCTGGAGGATGCGGAGCGTGAGCTCCTGTTTCTGGAAAAGCATTCCATCAGACCTCTTTGGTACGAAGATGCTTCTTATCCTATGCTTCTCAAACATTGTGAAGACGCCCCGCTGGTTTTGTTCTCCAAAGGCAATGTGTCTATCAATACCAAGAGATGTCTAAGCATTGTCGGCACCAGAAAAGCTACATCTTATGGGATTGGGATGTGCGAAGCTTTGATTTCCGGGTTGAGCCGGAAAGGGCATCATCCTCTGATCATCAGTGGGCTTGCTTATGGAATTGATATTTGCGCACACAGGGCGGCGTTGAAAAATGGACTGGATACGGTAGCAGTTCTCGGACATTCGCTCAGGGAGATCTATCCTTCCGAACACCGTGAGACAGCAAAAGAAATGATCAGTCACGGAGCGTTGATCACCGAGTTTCATAGTCTTGACCAGGGTGGGAAAAGCAATTTTGTGAGACGAAACCGTATTATTGCAGGTATTTCAGAAGCCACTCTGGTCATCGAATCCGACCTGAAGGGAGGATCGCTGATCACGGCGGAATTAGCTTTGTCTTACCACAGGGAGGTGTTTTGCGTTCCGGGAAGAAGTACAGACAGGATGTCTAAGGGTTGTAATCAATTCATCCGAAATCAAAAAGCAGCATTGGTCGAAAGTCCGGAAGACCTTGAATATTATCTTGGATGGACGCCCGATCCGATATTTAAAAATCCAGCCCAGTTAAATTGTTTTCCTGAACTTTCCGAATCAGAAAGAAGCATATTGACACTTTTTAAAAAACATAATACAATGAATGTAAATGAATTGAGCTTAAAATCAGGAAAAACCGTTTCACAGATATTAAATCTATTACTGGAAATGGAACTCAAAGGACTTGTGGAAACCATACCCGGGAACCAGTTCAGGCTTGCGACCGGATTATGATTTAACATAAATTGTCGTTAATTTCTTTCAAAATATCATTTTCTCTCATTTTTTTTATTTTTTTATAACCAATACTATTATATTTGCAGCAATTTGTTACTTCTAATTTAATAATTCAAAATGGATCCGAGAGTAGAACAATTCATGGCTAAAATTAAAGCCAAAAATCCGGGAGAACCGGAATTTCATCAGGCAGTGCAAGAGGTTGCAGAATCTTTGATTCCTTTTATTGAGGAAAATCCGAAATACAAGCATGCCAAAATTCTCGAACGAATTGCTGAACCGGAAAGAGTAATCATGTTCAAAGTTCCCTGGATCAATGACAAAGGGGAGATTGAGATCAACCGCGGTTTCAGAATTCAGATGAATTGTGCCATTGGCCCTTATAAGGGAGGTCTGCGTTTTCATCCTACGGTAAATCTGGGGATTCTTAAATTTCTCGCCTTTGAACAAACGTTCAAAAATAGTCTTACCACTTTGCCTATGGGCGGAGGTAAAGGAGGTTCCGATTTTGATCCTAAAGGAAAATCAGAAAATGAAGTAATGCGTTTTTGCCAGAGTTTTATGACTGAACTCAGCCGGCATATCGGAGCCGATACAGACGTCCCCGCAGGAGATATCGGAGTAGGTGGCCGTGAAATCGGATTCCTCTTTGGACAATATAAAAGAGTCCGGAATGAATTTACCGGCGTTCTTACCGGCAAAGGATTGGACTGGGGAGGAAGTCTCATTCGTCCTGAAGCAACCGGTTACGGGACAGTATATTTTGCAGAAGAAATGCTTAAAACCCGTAATGATAGTATGAAAGGAAAAACCGTTGCCATTTCAGGTTCAGGCAATGTAGCTCAATATGCAGTAGAAAAATGTTTGCAAATGGGAGCTAAACCGGTTACCCTTTCCGATTCAAACGGATCTATCTATGATCCCAGCGGAATTACGGCCGAAAAACTCCAGTTTGTGCTCGAACTGAAGAACAACCGCAGAGGACGTATCAAGGAATATGCTGATAAGTTTGGTTGCGAATATTTTGAAGGACAACGTCCCTGGAAAGTGAAATGTGATGTGGCTATGCCTTGTGCTACACAAAACGAATTGGAAGAAAACGATGCAAAAACCCTTCTGAAAAACGGTTGTATCTGTGTTGCAGAAGGTGCTAACATGCCTTCTACCATAGGCGCTGTTGAAGCATTTATCAAAGCCGGTATTTTATATGCTCCCGGGAAAGCTTCTAATGCCGGTGGGGTTGCCACTTCAGGCCTTGAAATGACCCAGAATTCCATGCGTCTTCCCTGGACCAGCCAGGAAGTAGATGCCCGTCTGCACGAGATTATGATTAATATTCATAAAACCTGTGTGAAATACGGAACTCAACCCAACGGATATATCAACTATGTTCAGGGTGCAAATATCGGAGGCTTTGTTAAGGTTGCCGAAGCCATGCTGGCTCAGGGATACGTATAGCAGATCCTCATCTGATAAAAAGCCGGGATCCGATTATCCCGGCTTTTTTATTTACATTTGCCGCACATTTTACTAAAAGCATGACAAATGGACTGGATAGATACTCATTCCCATCTCTATTCGGAGGAATTCCGGGATGATCTGTCCCTTGTCATCCAAAGAGCCCGGGAAAGCGGCGTTTCTAAAATAATTCTTCCCAATATAGATCAGCATTCCATAGCTCCTATGGACGAGCTCTGCAAGGCCTGTCCTGATGTTTTTTACCCGACGCTCGGATTACATCCTACCTCTGTGGATGAAAAATATTCGGAGATCCTCGATAGCATGGAGAAAGAGCTTGATAAACCGGGAATAGTGGCTATCGGAGAAGTTGGCCTGGATTTTTATTGGGATGTTTCAAAAAAACATGAACAGGAGTTAGCTTTTGCACGTCAGCTAGAATGGGCGAGGGATACAGGACTTCCTCTGATCATTCATTCCAGAAAATCGCTTGAGCAAATTCTGGAAATGATAAAACCCAGACAAAACGGGAATTTGAAGGGCGTCTTTCATTGTTACCCCGGAGATATCCCCCAGTCAAAAAGAATTACAGACCTGGGCTTTTTGCTGGGCATCGGCGGAGTTGTCACTTTTAAAAACGCCGGACTGGCAAAGGTTGTGCAAGAAACCGACCTGTCTTATATTGTACTGGAAACCGATGCTCCCTACCTTTCACCTGTCCCATACCGCGGACAAAGGAACGAGTCTTCATATATTCCGCTGATCGGAACTAAAATTTCTGAGATCAAACAGCTATCAACAGAAGAGGTGGCAAGGAAAACCACACAATCAGCCATTAAACTTTTTTTTAATGATGGTGAGCCAAAAATGATTTAAAAGATAGCTTATGGATTGTTTTTATAGGGAAGGTATGGTGCTTTGAAGATTTTTTTGTAATTTGGCAGTCCTTAAATCCTAACAAAGTAGGTTGTAAAGAGAATTTAAGTTTTTTGTGATTGATTATCAGACCCTTATTATTGAAATAGATATATAATCAGAAGCAAGAACTAATGGAGAGATGGCCGAGTGGTCGAAGGCGCACGCCTGGAAAGCGTGTGTACTCCTAAAGGGTACCAAGGGTTCGAATCCCTTTCTCTCCGCATCGAATTTGGGTTATAAACAACTTAAATTCTCACATTCTCAACCTAAATTTTGTATAAGCCATGAAAAACCTAATCTCATTACTGGTGGTTTTTGGGGTTTTCTTCCTTATGACTTCTGTATGTTTTGCGCAAGAGGTCACGACTTCCGGCGGAGACCAGGTAGTACATCAAATGTTAAAACAACGGTTCATTGAGGGGGGGGTAGCATGGATGACCCCTATTCTTCTTGTTCTGATTGTAGGTCTTGCGCTCTGTATTGAAAGAATTCTATATGTGAATCTTTCGGCCATTAACGCAGAGAAATTTCTGTTAAAAGTTGAAGAAGCTCTGAATCAGAGTGGAATTGAAGGTGCAAAAGACATCTGCCGTAATACCAAAGGCCCTGTGGCCAGTATTTTCTTTCAGGGCTTGGATCGTTATAGTGAAGGCCTTGATGTAGTTGAAAAATCTATCGTTTCATACGGCAGTATTCATGCAGCCCGTTTGGAAAAGAACCTCAGCTGGATCACGCTGTTTATTGCCATGGCTCCTAACCTTGGATTTCTGGGGACAGTGATCGGTATCGTATACGCATTTGATGACATTTCAAAAGCCGGTGATATTTCTCCCACCATCGTTGCCGATGGCATGAGGGTGGCGTTGATCACTACAATTTTCGGATTGATCACGGCGATGATTCTTCAAGTATTTTTTAACTACATCGTAACGCGTATTGAAAGAATCGTTAATGATATGGAAGATGCTTCCATATCCATAATGGATATTCTTATTAAGTACAAAAATAATTAACCGGTTTCTCTACCGGGTAAAAAATAAATTGCTATGTGGTTGGATTATTTTCTGTATTTTACCTATATCATTTTTTTTGTAGCCATAGGACTAACGCTCTATTTTGGCTTAAAAGGTATGTTTGAGAATATCAAATCCTCTATCATTCCATTGGCTTCATTGTTCGGCATCATCATATTATTCTTGCTTTCCTGGGCATTAACTGACGGTCAGGAAGTTACATCTTCTAACGGAGTTATCCTGGCCTCAGCCGGACAGTCTCATTTTGTCAGCGCCAGCCTGAATATGGTATATATTGTAGCTGGTGCCGCAATTTTATCAGCTGTATACACAGCCGTCTCATCCGCTTATAATAAATAAGTAGTTATGAGAAGAAGAAATATACCCCGAATTACTTCGGGTTCGATGGCGGACGTTTCTTTTATTCTTTTGTTCTTTTTCTTGATGGTTTCATCCATGGATTCCGATTACGGGCTGATACGTCAGCTTCCTCCGCTGGCTGATGAAGGAAGCAAGAATGAGGAAACAAAAGTAAATGAGCGCAATGTTTTTATTGTTCTGATCAATCAGCATGATCAATTGCAGGTTGAAGGTCAATTGATGGATATCCGCAATTTGAGAGCAAAAACCAAAGAATTTTTCCTCAATCCTTCCAACAATCCGAATCTTTCAGATAAAAAGGAAGAAGAGATTCCTCTCTTCGGAAAAGTAATGATCAGTAAGGGAGTGGTTTCCTTGCAGAATGACCGGGGAACAAGTTATAAAACGTACATGATGGTGCAAAATGAGCTTACCGGAGCGATCAATGAAATGAGAGAAGAGGCAGCCAAAGCCCGTTTTGCTGTTGGTTATGATGATCTCACAGAGGAACAACGCGATGCCATCGGAAAGTATATCCCTATGAACATATCTGAAGCAGAGCCTAGAGATATTGGAGGAAACAAATGATGTCAAAATTTAAAGAATCAAGGAATATAAAGACTCCGGATTTAGCAACATCCTCTACGTCTGATATTGTGTTTATTCTTTTGTTCTTTTTTATGGTGACTTCTTCCATGAAGGAATCGATGATTATGGTGATTGAAAAAACACCGGAAGCTACTGAAGTAAAGAAGCTGGAAAACAAGTCATTGGTCAGTTCTATCCATGTCGGGGTTCCGCAGCCTAATTTCCAGAAGGCATTTGGAACCATGACGCGTATTCAGTTAAATGATCGTTTTGCCACGCTGGAAGATATCAGGACCTTTATTGCTGCTGAACGGGATAAACTGAATGAAGTGGACCGAAACAAGATGACCATCCAGTTGAAAATTGATGAAAACACCAAAATGGGAGTTGTCAATGATCTTAAGCAAGCGCTAAGACAAGCTAATGCCCTAAAAATCAGTTATTCAGCAAAGAAAACAAAGGCTATTTTTTAATTTTCCGTGATGATAAATAAAAAAGCTGTCGATATCCGACAGCTTTTTTATTTTCTTATGCACTGAATTTAATCCTTCTTAGGATTCAGGTAAGGATTATGGTCACTAAGCCCATATTTTCCCATGGAATAATTGGAAAGATCGGGCGTTTCATCTGTATCCGTTTTAGGAGTTTTTATTTTTACCCTCTTAAATGCCGGTTCATTTTCCAGTGCGTCAATAGTTCTGGTATCTACCGAGTAAAAAGGTTGCCTGTTCCACTTAGCAGAAGAGTATTCAGAACTTTGTTCTTCCGTGTTTTCCATTCTCACAGGTGAAGAGGTCCTGACGTTACTGGCAGTGGGTTTGGGGGTTACTGAAGGAGCAGGAACATCAACAATCCTCATGCCTCCGGAAAGAATTTCCCCTGAAAGATCCTTAGATTCACGAAAGTCTACTCTGTCTCTACCGGTTAATTTTGATTCAGGCTGATCATTTAAAGGAAGAAAGACTTTTTCCTTTTCATCCACAATTAAATCAGGCAATGTGTTTGCCTCAAAACGTGTTGCAATAATGGTTACATTGATGGCGTCATCCAACGATTCATCAGAAGCAAGCCCCCAGATAAAATGAGCGTCCTCAGCAATGGCATTATATACATAATCTGTAATATCCGAAAGCTCATCCATAGTCAGTTCCTGCTTCCCATAGGTTACGTTTAATAAGACTCCCTTTGCCCCGGTAATGTCGCTATTGTTCAGCAAAGGTGAATTCAATGCCTCGTGAATAGCTTTGATAGCCCGGTCCTGACCACTCGCGGTTGAAGAGCCCATAATGGCAACCCCGCTGTTTTTCATAATGGTATTCACATCAGAAAAGTCCACATTGACATATCCGCGTCCTGTAATAATTTCAGCAATGCCTTTTGCTGCTACCGTCAGAATATTGTCCGCATTGGAAAAAGCCTGAGAAATAGGAAGGTTTCCATACATTTCGCGAAGCCGCTCATTGTTAATAATCAGCAATGAGTCTACCTTATCTTTCAGATCCTTGATTCCTTCAATGGCCTGATTATATCTCAACCGGGCTTCAAATTTAAAAGGCAGCGTTACAATACCCACCGTCAGAATTCCCATATCCTTGGCTGTCTGGGCAATAACGGGAGTTGCGCCGGTGCCTGTACCCCCTCCCATTCCTGCGGTGACAAAAACCATCTTAGTATTGTCTCTGAGAATATTTTCCACTTCACTCAGACTATCCAAAGCAGATTGTTTTCCGACTTTAGGATTACTCCCGGCCCCAAGGCCTTCGGTCAGCTCTTTCCCCAGCTGGATTTTAATAGGAATCGGACTGGATTGAAGCGCCTGAGCATCTGTATTACAAATCACAAAATCCACATCGTTGATACCCTGACGATACATATGGTTGACCGCATTGTTTCCACCGCCTCCGATTCCAATCACTTTAATAATGGAAGATCGTTCGTTCATGACGGGAATCATGTCTTCTAAGTTTAATTCCATAATTTTATACGTTAAGTAAGCAACTAGTTCAAATATTCGTCATCATTATCATTAAATAGCTTTGCTATTGAAGTCTTCAGAGAATCAATCAGGCTTGATTTTTTACCCTCAGAAGGTTCTTTTTCCGGAACTGCAGTTTCCTCAGCAGGCTCTTCGGCTTGATTTTTAACTTCTTGTTTAGAGGTTTCTGCTTTTATTTTTATAGAAGCCGCATTTTCATCCAGCCAGTTATATCCCATTAAGATGAGCCCAATCCCGGTTCCATAAATAGGGCTATTCAAATATTCCGCATCGTTTTCAGAAACATATTTCCCCGGATAACCCACACGGGTTTCCATTCCTGTTTTATAATGAAACAGTTGAGGCAAATGTTGAAGTAATGCCCCTCCTCCGGTGATCACAATCCCTCCGTTGAGTCTTTCTTCGTAACCCGAGTTTTCGACCTCAAACATGGCCATATTGATAATCTCAACCATTCTCGCCTGAATAATATGGGCAAGCGTCTGGAAAGAGATTTCACGCTGTTCTCGTCCGGCAACTGTATTCAACACCACTACTTTATTAGGATCGGCAAGATCTCCAAAAGCTGAACCATATTTGATTTTTAACTCTTCGGCATGTTTCTGCAGGATTCCACAACCCTCTTTGATATCCCGGGTGATTGCAAATCCGCCGAAAGGAATCACCGCCGTATGTTTCAATTCCTTGTCATGAAAAACCGCAATGTCGGTTGTTCCTCCTCCGATATCAATCAGGGCGACACCCATTTCTTTTTCCTCATCGGTAACTACGGCTTCAGAAGAGGCTAAGGGTTCCAGCATTAAAGCCTTAACTTTTAATCCTTTCATCTCCAGGCACCTCTGAATATTCATGGCGGAAATCTTTTTACAGACCACGATATTAAAATTGGCTTCAAGACGTTTTCCAAGAAATCCGACAGGATTCTTAATTTCCGCTTCTCCGTCTACAATATAATGCTGAGGAATTACCGCAAGAATCTGCTCTGTTGCATCAATAGGAGTTTTCGAAACTTCATGCTTGAGACGGGCCACATCTTCATGGGTAATCAATTCACTCCCGGAATCCCTGTCAAAATAGTTTCTGCATTTAATACAGCGGACATGCTCGGCGGCAATCCCAACAAAAACTTCTTCAAAACAAAATCCGGTCTGTTTCTGAACATCAGCAACCACCTTTTCGATATCGGCAGCAGTTTCTTCAATGTTAAGCACCATCCCTCTCCTCACTCCGTGGGATTCTGTCTTTGATGTGGCAATAATATCAATTTTCCCGCCGGTAGTTCTCTGAGCTACCAAGGCAACAATTTTTGTAGTTCCAATGTCAATGGCTGCAATATAATCTGAGGTCTGCTTCATATGAATTATTTTTTTGTGCAAACAATCTGTCCTTTAAATTTTACGTTAATCTTATCATATTTGTCCCACCCTATCACATTCAATCCGTTCAAATAAAATGAAGTCAGATTGTCAAATTTCTCCTGATACCGGTCCATGTTTCCCAACACGATAGAATGAGCTCCCACACGCGGAATTAAACGAATATCCTTTTGGTTGTCAACCAGGATCTGATCTACCTGATCTCTCCAGAAATCGTCGTTTTCTAAATATTGCGCTAATTTATATAATTCTCCCACAACTGATTCCACCCTGTCTGAGAAAACAGAAATTGATTTTTTGACCTGTCCCTGCGATATATTTCCGGTAGCTACAGGTACATAGGCAACATACCCCGAGGGAGGGTTCATGATATATCCTTTTTTGTCAATATAAAAGGTGCTCCCATGCTTATTAATCACCCGGAGAATCGGAGTTCTGGGTACAATATCCACATGAAAAGTCCCGTCTGTAGTCATGTAAACATCGGCTCTTTCAACCAGAGTATGCTTCTGTAGTTTTTCTTCAAATTTTTTGGTTTCAATAGCGTTTATGGGTTTATTGATCAGATTTTTTTTTGAGCTGCCCATCAGGGAATAAACTTCCTGATCCGTGAAAAACTTTCCGTATTTTTCATCGGGCATAGTAATTTTAACGGAAGTACATTTTACTTCTTTGCGTTTGCTCTCAGTAAAGACAATAGATACTGAAAAGTATGCTATGATCATGAGTCCGGCAATAAGAATAAAAATTCTCTTCCACATTTTTCTCAGCTATTTTTCTTTAACCAATCTGTAATCGGAATGATCAGTCTATCAATATCTCCGGCCCCCATAGTGACCAGAATGTCTATTTTGTGTTTTTCCAGCAAATCCGGAAAGTCTTCTTTTCTGCAAAGGATCTTGTCCTGAAGGTTTACCCTGTCAAATATGATCGAAGAGGTAACCCCTTCGATAGGTTCTTCTCTGGCCGGATAAATATCTAACAAGAACAGAGCATCGGCCAGGCTCAGACTTTTTGCAAATTCTTCGGCAAAATCGCGGGTTCTGGAATATAAATGAGGTTGGAAAACAGCTGTAATATGCCGTCCCGGATAAAGATCCCGAATAGATTGAAGGGTAAATCTCAACTCCTCGGGATGATGTCCATAATCATCAATATAAAGTCTATCCGCCGAACGGAACCTGATATCAAAGCGACGATTGACACCTGAGAAACCCGGCATAACTCCGGGAATAAGAGATTTATCCGCTCCAGAAAGAATGGCCGCAGCCATGGCAGCAACTGCATTTTCGACATTGAGTAAACCCGGAACTCCAATTTTGATGGAAGGAACTACCCCAAAAGGAGTATGAAGGTCTATACAATATTTCCCATCCGATAAACGAATGTTTTCGGCGTAAAAGTCAGCATTTGTATCTCTCAGCGAATAACGGTAACGTCTGGCACGCGTGCGAACCTCCGGTTCAACCCCCAATTTGGTCAAAAGGATTCCTTCGTCAGAGATTCCCGCAGTAAATTCCGAGAAGGAAACCTTCACGGCTTCATGATCCCCGTATATGTCCAGATGATCCGCATCCATAGCGGAAATGACTGCAATATAGGGTCTGAGCCAATGAAAAGAACGATCAAATTCATCCGCCTCAATGACCACCCATTCAGAGCCCTCCTGCAACAGAAGATTTGTCTGATAATTTTTTGAAATGCCGCCCAGAAAAGCATCACAACCCACTCCGGTTTCTTTGAGTAAATAAGAAGTCATCGTAGTAATGGATGTTTTACCATGAGTCCCGGCAATGGCAATGGTCTTTTTTTGACGGGATATCTCACCTAAAGCCTGAGCCCGTTTAATGAGGGTGTATCCTTCTGTCTGAAACCAGTTCCATTCACTATGATTTTTAGGAATGGCGGGGGTAAAAATCACCATGACCTTCTCAGGGCCGGCTTTGCAGTATGCAGGAATTAAGGATACCTCATCCCGGTAATGGATTTCCATACCCTCCGCGCTCAAGGTTCTGGTAAGGTCAGTTTCCGTACGGTCATAACCTGCAACCTTTTTGCCGAGAAATAGAAAATACCGGGCAAGAGCACTCATCCCAATGCCGCCTATGCCGATAAAATAAACGCTCTGTATGTTTTTTAAATCCATTTTAATTTGTTTTAATGATGGACAAAACCTCTCGGGCTATCCGTTCTGCTGAATGAAATTCGGCCAACTCATGAATTTTTTCAGACATTTGTTTTCTTACGCTTTCGTTATCAAGCAATTCCTTAACCTTCGCGGACAGAGCTGATTCCGCCTCTGCGTCCGGAATCAGGCAGGCAGCACCCCGGTTAACCAGAGAAAGTGCATTGTGCGTCTGATGATCTTCTGCTACATTAGGTGAAGGAATTAATATGCAGGCTTTTCCTACAATACACAATTCAGAAATTGTACCGGCTCCTGCTCTGGAAACAATCAGGTCGGCCGCTGCATATGCCAGGTCCATTCTCTGGATGAAATCTTTGATGACAGTTTTCGGATCCTTCTGACCATACAGACCTGTCATTTCCTGATAGTAACGCTCTCCGGTCTGCCAGATAATCTGGGTCTCAGCATCTTTTTGCCGGCAAACCCCTTTCATACTCTCATTGATGGTTCTCGCACCCAGGCTCCCTCCCAATACCAAGAGTATCTTACCGGCGGGATCCAGTCCAAAATAACGACAGGCTTCCTCCCGGGTAGATTGATTCATTTCAATCTCCTGACGCACAGGATTTCCGGTCAGAATAATCCGGTCAGCAGGAAAGAATTTTTCCATTCCCGGATAAGCAACACATATTTTACGGGCTTTGGCAGCCAGCCATTTATTGGTCATTCCGGCATAAGAGTTTTGTTCCTGAATGACTGTAGGCACTCCGCTCAATGAGGCTATTTTTAATACAGGAGCACTCACATACCCTCCCACGCCCACCGCAGCCTGAGGTTTGAATTCCCGTATTAATTTACGGGCTTTCCATAAGCTGAGGCACAATTGGTACAATACTTTAACATTAGCCGGAGTAAAACTGCGATGAAAGCCACTGACAGGAAGTCCGATAATCCGGTAGCCGGCCCCGGCTACCTTTGTCATCTCCATACGCCCCAAGGCTCCCACAAAGAGAAGTTCTATTCCGGGCTCTAACTGTTCCAGCGCCCTGGCAATCGAAATCGCCGGGAAGATATGACCTCCCGTTCCACCTCCGCTTATGATAATTCTTACAGACATATTTTAACTGTATTGATTTCCGGGTTGGGCAAATTGTGTTTCCAGTTCGGACGGACCTTCAGGGGTGGTTTTGTCCTGAGTCTGATCCGGACGTTTTAGCTCTTTACTGACCCCCAGAATCACACCGATTGCAGCACTGGTAACCAGCAAGGAAGATCCTCCCATACTCACTAAAGGAAGCGGCTGGCCTGTTACGGGGACGATCCCGACCACTACCGCCATATTAATCATCGCCTGAAATACCAGGATGATGGTTAGTCCCATCGCCAGCAGAGAGGGGAACAGACGGTCGGAACGCTGAACCAGCATACCGGCCCTGAAAAGTAAAGTCAGGTATAGCATAAGCAGGATTGCTCCTCCCACAAATCCATATTCTTCTATAATAATGGCATAAATAAAATCATTATAGGATTGGGGAAGCATCACTCTCTGATTGCTGTTTCCGGGACCTTTACCGACAATACCTCCCGAGGCAATAGCAATCTTTCCCTGTTCGGATTGAAAGTCGGCCCCTCTGGAATCTGTCTTATCGTTCGAAAAATTCTCAATCCTGTTAATCCAGGTATCTACACGCTGGGTGATGGGATTATCTCCCATATCCATTTTTTTCAAAAGAATCCCGGTTCCCATAAAAACACTGATCAAAAGGATGCAGGCAAGGTAAAGAACCGACAAATGTTTAACTTTTACCTGTCCTACAAACATCAACACGGTAGCACTGATAAACAACAGTACTGCCGTAGATAAATTTGCCGGCATAATCAGGGCGCAGACAATTAAAACCGGCCAGATCACGGGGATAAATCCTTTTCTGAAATCCTGAATCTGGTTTTGCCTTACCGACAGGCCCTTGGCAAGGAACATCATGGCCACTACTTTGGCTATATCCGAAGTCTGAATAGTAATACCTATACCGGGGATTTCCATCCATCGGGAGGCCTGATTAATGGAGACTCCAAAAAGCAAAGTGATCAATAATAAAGGAATAATCAAAAAAATCATCCAGGTGGATAAAGCCCTGTAAACGGTAGTGGGCAGTAGATGAACAAAGAACATAATGATTAGTCCTGCAAAGATGAAGGATAAATGCCGCACGACCACAGATCCGCTATTGCCTCCAAATTTGGAATAGGACAGGGTATCCGTCGCACTGTATACGGCTAAAAGAGAGAACAGAAATAAACCGATCACCACGCCCCAGATGACCATATCTCCCTTTACATATTTTTTGATATTATCCATCATAGATTTCTCACTGTGGCTTTAAATTGTTCCCCTCTGTCTTCATAGTTACGAAATAGATCAAAACTTGCACATGCCGGAGAAAGCAATACGGTATCCCCGGGTACCGCCATGGCAGAGGCTTTCAAAACGGCTTCTTCCATGGAATGAGCTTCTTCTATCAAAGGTATTCTCCCTGAAAAAGACCGGATCAATTTTGTATTGTCTTTCCCCAGACATACCAAAGCCTTTACTTTCCTGTCTACCAGATCAAATAATTCACTGTAATCATTTCCCTTGTCTGTTCCTCCGGCAATCCATACTACAGGTCTTTGCATACATTCCAGTGCATACCAGACCGAATTCACGTTGGTAGCCTTTGAATCATTGATATAATCCACCCCCTGGATGGTCAGTACAGGTTCTAACCGGTGTTCCACTCCCTGAAAATCAGTCAGACTTTCACGAATAATTTCGTTCCGGATATGCAGCGCTGACCCGGTCAGACCTGCCGCCATAGAGTTGTATGTATTGTGCTTCCCTCTCAGGGACAGACTTCCCAAAGGCATTTCAAAACCACCCGGATTCATATCTACGTGTAGATTATCCGAGTCAGCCCAAGCCCCGGGGACTTCTTTTTTCTGTACAGAAAAAGGTAATTTCTGTGCAGTAAGAACAATTTGCTTTAATTCTCTCACGGTGACTTCATCGTCAGAACAGAAAATAAAATATTCATCCAGGGAGAGATTTTGCAGAATGCGCATTTTAGCATCCGCATATTTCTGAAAGCAATGATCATAACGATCCAGATGATCCGGAGTAATATTTAGTAATATAGCAATATCCGCCTTAAAATTATACATACTGTCAAGCTGAAAACTGCTTAATTCGATCACATAGTAATCAAATTGGCATTCAGCCACCTGCAGTGCAAAACTTTTCCCGATATTGCCGGCCAGGCCCACATTCAACCCGGCCTTTTTCATCATATGATAAATCAGTGAAGTTGTGGTGGTTTTACCATTACTTCCGGTAATACATATTTTCTTTGCAGTGGTATACCGCCCGGCAAACTCAATTTCGGAAATGATGGAAATGTTTCTGGCGGTCAATTCTCTTACCAGCGGAGCCGTAAAAGGAATTCCGGGACTTTTGACCACCTCGTCCGCTGAAAGAATCAATTCCGGAGTATGGCCATTTTCTTCATAAATAATCTGATATTCATTTAATTTCGCCTTATACTCAGACAAAATCGTTCCGGAATCCGACACAAACACATCAAATCCCTTCGTTTTTGCCAGTACGGCGGCTCCTACCCCGCTTTCAGCCGCCCCCAAAATCACTATTCTTTTCTTGCTGTTCATAACTAAATCTTATCTTATCTTTAAAGTCACTAAAGTAATCACTGCCAGAAATATTCCGACAATCCAGAAACGCGTCACAATCTTTGGCTCGGGATATCCTTTTTTCTGGTAATGATGATGAAGCGGAGCCATTAAGAAAATTCTCCTTCCTTCTCCAAATCGTTTCCGGGTAAACTTAAACCAGGACACCTGCATTAAAACCGAAAGATTTTCAACCAAAAAGATTCCGCATAAAAACGGGATCAAAAGTTCTTTACGAATCAGAATTGAAAATACGGCAATGATTCCGCCAATGGCCAGGCTTCCCGTATCTCCCATAAAAACCTGTGCCGGATAGGTATTGTACCATAAAAATCCGACAAGTGCACCGATAAACGCACTGATAAACACCACCATTTCTCCGGTCAGGGGAATATACATAATCCCGAGATATTCCGCTGTAATCATATTACCGGAGACATATGCCAGAATAGCCAGGGTGCCTCCGGCAATTGCGGAGGTTCCTGCCGCCAAGCCATCCAGTCCGTCTGTAATATTAGTTCCGTTAGATACTGCCGTAACAATGAAAATAATGATCAGCGCAAAAATCAGCCAGACAAGGTATTCTGCTTTTCCCCCGGCAAAAGGAACAAACCAGTGATAATCAAATTCGTTATTTTTGATAAAAGGGATGGTCGTTTTCAGGGACCTTATGTCTTTATATACAAAATCGGAATTAGAAGAAAGGTTCCCGGTCTGAAGGGTATCTGTTACTGTGGGTTGAATCCCCGAAACCTGGACAGGCACTTTTTCTCTGACGCGGATATCCTGATGTGTCAGCATGATGCATGCAACAATAATCCCCAGGCTGACCTGACCCACGATCTTAAATTTCCCCTGAAGGCCTGCTTTATCTTTTTTGAAGACTTTGATATAGTCGTCCAGAAAACCTAAAAACCCTAGCCATACGGCGGTAATGATCAGAAGTATGATATAAATATTACGCAAATCGGCAAAGAGAATAACCGGCACCAGCAGAGAAACCAAAATGATCAATCCTCCCATAGTGGGTGTGCCCTGTTTGCTCATTTGTCCTTCCAGTCCGAGATTTCGGATGGATTCCCCGACCAGTTTTTTCTGAAGTATGGAAATCACCTTCTTACCAATCACCAGCGCTATAAACAAGGCCGTCATTACGGCAAGACCGGATCGGAAGGAAATGTACTGAAACATTCCGGCCCCCGGAAACTGGTATCGTTCATCCAGAAAATCAAACAAATAGTATAGCATATCGTCAGAAATAAGAGGTTACTGGATCAATAGTTTTTCAAGTTCTTCCTTGTCGTCAAAATGATATTTAACTCCGTTAATCTCCTGATAGTTTTCATGGCCTTTACCTGCCAGCAGAATAATATCTCCGGGGACAGCCAGAGCACAGGCTGTTTTAATGGCTTCCCGCCGGTCGGTAATCACAAGCACTTTACTCCGGTCGGAAGGAGGAATCCCGGCTATCATCTCTTGCAGGATGGCCTCAGGAGATTCGGTCCGGGGATTATCGGAAGTAAGAATCAATCGGTCACTTTGTTCAAAAGCGATTTTAGCCATTACCGGACGTTTGGTTTTATCCCTATCCCCTCCGGCGCCTACGACTGCAATGATTTTTCCGGATTTCTGAACTGAAAGCTGTGAAATGGCAGTCAAAACATTCTTTACGGCATCCGGAGTATGAGCATAATCTACGATAGCAAGAACTCCTTCTTTTGAACGGATGTAATCAAAACGGCCTGCCACCGGGGTAAGCGTACTCAGTATTTCTAAAACCGCCGCAGGGTTCTGATTCAATGAAACCGCCGCACCATATACACAAAGCAGGTTATAGGCATTGAACTCTCCGATAAAACGGGTCCAGGTCTGAATCCCGGAAATCTCCATCAACATGCCTTCAAGATGATTTTCTAAAATCTTTGCCCGGAAATCAGCCATGGAATGCAAGGCATAGGTTTTTACCCGGGCTTTGGTATTCTGAACCATGACCCGTCCATTGCGGTCATCTGTATTGACAAGAGCAAAAGCTTCTGATGGAAGCTGATCAAAGAAACGCTTCTTAGCCTGAAGATAAGATTCGAAGGTTTTGTGAAAATCCAGATGATCATGCGTTAAATTGGAAAACAATCCTCCTGAAAAATATAATCCTGCGATTCTTTCCTGAACCACAGCATGAGAACTCACTTCCATAAAACAATATCCACAACCCTCTTCCACCATCTCAGACAACAATTGATTGATTTCCAAAGAATCAGGAGTAGTATGCGTAGTGGGGACCGCCTTTTCTTCAACATAGTTGACCACCGTAGAAAGAAGCCCTGCTTTATAGCCAAGTTGCCGGAAAAGCCTGTAAAGTAAAGTGGCTGTAGTGGTTTTCCCGTTAGTTCCGGTCACTCCCACCAGCTTAAGATGTCTGGAAGGATGTCCATAAAAAGCAGATGCCATGAGACCAAGGGTTCTGTGTACATCTTCTACCAGAACATAGACAATACCTTCGTGCTGATTTTCGGGAAGATGTTCGCAAACAATGGCATGCGCTCCCGATGCAATGGCCTGGGGAATATAAACATGTCCATCGGTTTTTTCTCCGGGGACTGCGAAAAACACACAACCGCGTTGCACCCGACGGGAGTCAAAACAGAGAAACTCTGCGGAAATATCAGCATTCCCATACACCGCCAATGTGGGAATCCCCTGAAGAATTGTCGATAGTTTTTGCATAGTTTTTCTCATTATCCTAATTCAATAACGATTGTATTCCCTTTGTGAACTTTCATTCCGGGAGACACCGATTGTTTCCTCACCCGGCCCGATCCACGAACCTGAACTCTCATTCCTGAACTTTCCAGCAAATATAAAGCGTCTTTCAGGCCCATATCCTGAACATTAGGCACAAGCCCTTTCACAACCTTCCGGTCTGTTATTTTTATTTCTTCTGATCCGGTGTGGGTATTGACCCATTCTTTCTGATCGGAATTATTATCATACGGAATATCCAGCGATTTTAAAACTTTTATCAAAGCAGCATAATCTCCGGATTTGGAAGTCGGAAGCGATACCGTATCCTTACCAGATTTTCTCAGGGTAGCATGAAGATCATAAGAAGTGGCATAAATCCGGTCGGAGATTTCCCTGAAAACAGGAGCCGCAGCCATAGCCCCCGCATAAGCCCCGTTTGCCGGAGCGTATACCGTTACGATACAGGAATAATGAGGATCTTCCGCCGGGAAAAAACCCGCAAAACTGGCATAGTGCCTTTTTATATCCCCATATCCTCCTGTTCCCATAGCAATCTGTGCAGTCCCGGTTTTACCTGCAATTTTATACACTTTCGAACGAATGGCTTTGGCTGTTCCATATTCCACCACGGCCTCCATCATCTGTGTAATCTTCTTCAAGGTCGAGGAAGAACATATTTTATAGGAAAGGACTTCTACAGGATAAGATTCCACCGTAGAACCATCTTTTTGTATTTCCTTTACAAAACGGGGTTTTACCATTTTCCCGCCATTGGCTACCGCATTGTACAATGTAAGGGTATGAATCGGAGCCAGCCTGAGTTCGTACCCGGTAGACATCATGGGTAATGTCCAGGCAGACCAGGCATTGCGTTGATTTTTAGTTTCAGGATTCTGAAAAAAAGGTTTTCCCTCTCCGGCAATCTGAAGAGAGAAAGGTTCTGTCAGGTGAAAATCCGAAAAATGTTTCAGAAATTGTTTTTCCTTTCCGGTATAATACCGGACTGCCATTTGGGCAATCGCAGGATTGGAGGACAACGCGAAAGCCTGTTCAACCGTCAGTTTTCCTTTGGTAGCTTCTTTGTCATCATCATGAAATTTCTTGCCTTTGTAATTCCATGAACCATTCTTGTTGTCTATTACATCATCCGGCTGAACATAACCATCTTCGAGTAAAGCCATATAAGACGCCAGTTTGAAAGTAGATCCCGGTTCAACGGCTTCCCCGATGGCATAATTATAGCGTTCCTGATAAGTCCCGTTATGACGCTGAAGGTTGCTGATGGCTTTAATGTCTCCGGTAGAAGTTTCCATCACAATCACCGTTCCATGATCGGCTCCCAACTCGACCAACTGTCTGCGTAAAGCGGCCTGGGCCATATCCTGAATCCTTACATCCAGGGTTGTTACCACATCCAGGCCATCTACAGGATCTGAGTAGTCTCCATCTGAAACAGGCATCCAGCCTCCCCCCGCAATCTTTCGTCTGAGTTCTGATCCGTCTTTCCCCCTGAGCAGATCATTAAAGCTGCCTTCTATTCCCACAGAGGTATCTGCCTTGCTATAATATCCGATGGTACGGTATCCCATATCTCCATAGGGATAAATACGCCGGTTATCGATTTCCACAATCAGCCCGCCCCGGTTTCTTCCCAGGCGAAATAAAGGAAATTTCTTCAGTTTTACCAGTTGTTCATAGTCCGCCTGCTTGTGAATCAATAGATTACGATTATTAGCAGCTCTCGCATTCATAATAATCCTTTTGTATTCACTTTTGGATTTATCTCTGAACAGACGAGAAAGACATAGGCACAGGGAATCAATCCCTTTATTAAAAATCCCTTTATTTCTGCCCGCGATTCCATCGGCCAAAGGGTCAAAGCGGATATCATAAAAGGGGACGGAAGAAGCCAGCACAAGACCTTCTGAAGAAAGAATATCCCCTCTTTTGGCCTCTACATTAAAAACTTTTAAAGTTGATTTCTGGGCCTGCCCTCTCCAGTATTCACCTTCCACAACCTGCAAATAAACAATCTTTGCAAGAATTGCCACCCCCAGTAATAAAATCATGAGGTAAACAATCCCGATACGGACCATCATATTTTTCTTTGCAGACATCACGGCCTATCGTTTTATTTTATAGGGAGGCCGGACCGGCTCCTGAAGACCCAGTCCGCGCGCTCTGATTAATCTTAGCACCTCCTGTTCACGGCTCAATTGCATCAAGTCTCTCGAAGTGATTAAAGACTGAGCCCTCAAATCTTTTACCTGAGCAGACAGAGATTCTGTCTGACGGGCAATGTTCTCCGCATGATATCGGTTCCCGATATATACGACTCCCCAAAATGCCAGAAACATGATGAAAGGCAACCGATCAATAATCAAGATGGAGCCGATCAATTTTCCGTCAAATAAACTCCGGATGGAAAATTTAAAATCAGAAGGATGATTGTTTTCCTCCTGAACAAATTCAGGTTGTTTCAAATCGTCTTTCATGATGCCAACTCGGTTCGTTCTGCAATTCTTAACTTAGCACTTCTGGCTCTGCTATTGGCGGCAATTTCTGCTTCTGAGGGCTGAATCACCTTACTTTGCAGAGCTCTGAGCGGAAGGAACACCCTTCCGTACAAATCCTTTTCAGCCTCTCCGTCAAATTTTCCCTGTCTGAGAAACTGTTTTACCAGACGATCTTCCAAAGAATGATAGGTAATGACGGAAAGCCTTCCCCCGGGAACCAGGATCCGGACCGACTGTTCAAGAAAAGCACGAAGATTGTTTAACTCTCCGTTTACCTCTATCCTCAATGCCTGAAATACTTTGGCCAAATATTTATTTTCTGAAAAGCGCGGAATACAGGTTCCTGCAGCCGCAATGAGATCCTGATTTGTTTTGAGCACTTCATTCTGCCTATAGGTTACGATAAAATTTGCCAGTTTCCGGGCATTGTCTATCTCTCCGTACTGACTGAATATCATACTTAATGAGGATTCCGGGTATTCATTGAGAACTTTGGCCGCAGTAAGATTTGCAGAGGTATTCATCCTCATATCCAGAGGAGCATCGGACTGAAAAGTAAAACCTCTTTGTACTTCATCAAAATGATGGGAGGAGACCCCCAGATCTGCCAGAATCCCGTTCACCTTTTCAACGTGGTAATACCTCAGATAATTACCTATAAATCTGAAATTTCCATGAATAAGGGTCAACCGCTCATCCTCCGGTTTATTCTTAAGCGCATCAGCATCCTGGTCAAAGGCATATAACTTCCCTCCCGGTCCCAACCGGCGTAAAATCTCACGGGAATGCCCACCACCCCCAAAGGTCACATCCACATAAATGCCATCCGGGTCAATCTGAAGCCCATCGACACTTTCTTTTAACAAAACCGGAACATGATACATCAAACATCCTCCATTCCCAAAAGTGAAGTTCCCAGTAATTTCTCGGCCAGGACAGAAAAACCATCCATCCGGGTAGACATTTCATATTGCTCTTTAGACCACACTTCTATCTTGCCCAATTGTCCGGCAAGTACAATTTCTTTTTCAATCCGGGCTAAAACCTGAAGTCTTGATGAAATCAGAAAGCGTCCGGCATTGTCAAGAGAAACAAATTCCACATCTTTGTAGAAAAGACGTAGAAATTTGTTGTGTTCTTTGTTATAAGGATTTAGTTTTTTCTGTAAAATCGAATTCTGTCGTTCCCATTCTTCCATAGGATATAACACCAGACAGGATTCGTAAATATCTTTCTTTAGGACAAAAGAATCGCTAACACCATCAGGCATCTGCTTCCGGAATGAAGCGGGAAACAGAACCCGCCCCTTGGTATCCATCATACATGTTTGATCTCCAATGAATGTTATCATAATACTCAGGTCATTATGCTGGCAAAAATATACAAATAACTCCCACATGTTCACACTTAATCCCACAAAAAAACACTTTGTTAATAACTTTAGAGAATAAGAAGAATGTGAATCGGGGAAAAAAAATTTGCTAATTTTATCTATCAGTTTTATAAGAGTCTTTAAAAATGGAGGAAACACCTTTATACATTGACGTTAAATCAGTTGTAGCAAAGAAAAATGCAAAGCTTTCACGCTGGATCCCCGAATTCGGATACCGTTTTCTTCGCAAATTGATTCACGAACAGGAGTTAAATCAATTTTTATCTCAGGTACAGGGAAAAACAGGCATTGATTTTGTGCGCGGGGCATTACAGGAAATGGGAATTTCTTCACAATGTTTCGGGTTGGATCAGATTCCTGATCAGGGACGGTTTATTTTTGCCTCCAATCATCCTTTGGGAGGGCTGGACGGATTGGTTATGATGGACCAGATCGCCCGGAAATTTCCCAAAATGCTGTTTGTTGCCAATGATCTTCTGATGCATGTTGCCCCTCTGAAATCAATTTTTTTGCCTGTCAATAAACATGGCCGGCAATCGTTGCAATATGCCAGTATGATCAGGGAAGGATTCATGTCAGAAGCCCAGCTTCTCTATTTTCCGGCAGGCATATGTTCCAGAAAAATAGGAAAAAACATTACAGACCTGCAATGGAACCCCAATTTTGTAAAAAAAGCAATCCATTATCAAAGGGACATTATTCCTGTTTATTTTGAAGGAAGAAATTCCGATTTTTTTTACCGATTAGCCAATCTGAGAAAAAATCTCAGAATCAGAACTAACATTGAAATGGCATTTTTGGTGGATGAAATGTTCCGTCAAAAAGGAAGTTCCCTGAAAATATGGTTTGGAGAGCCTATTTCCTGGACCCTTCTGGATCATTCAAAATCTTCGCAGGAATGGGCGGATTGGATCAGAGAAACAGTATATCACCTTCCTGACAGGAAAAATCAATGAAGAAAGTTCTGACCTGTCAATTTATTCTATCTTTGTATCTTTAATATTTGAGATATACAGTTTATTATATGGCGGAAACAATTATTGATCCTATTGATAAAGACCTATTGCAGAAAGAGCTTTCTTCTGACAAGTTTATCAGAAAAACTCATAACGCAGGCAACGAAATATACGTGGTTACAGCATTTAATGCACCCAACGTAATGCAGGAAATCGGGAGGCTGAGAGAAGTCTCTTTTCGGGCCCCCGGAGGCGGATCTGGAAAATCTGTAGATATAGATCATTACGATCACGCAGCGAATCCTTATAAACAATTGATTATCTGGGACCCGGACAATCTGGAAATTATTGGAGGATATCGCTATCACATCTGCGATGAAACCTTTGTAGATGAAAAAGGAGAAATTAATTTGGCTACGGCTGAGTTATTTAAGTTTTCAGAACGTTGTATCCATGAATATTTGCCTTATTCTATAGAATTGGGGAGATCGTTTGTGCAACCAGCATACCAGTCTACCGGAAAATCAAGAAAAAGCATCTATGCACTGGATAATCTCTGGGATGGATTGGGTGCTCTCATGGTACAAAATCCCGAAAAAAAATATTTTATCGGAAAAGTTACCATGTACCCTTCCTACAATAGGGAGGCAAGGGATTTAATTCTACATTTTCTGAATTTCCATTTTGGAGATCAGGAAGGTTTGCTGGAACCTTTTCATCCGATTTTTCCCTCTTATGACACCGAACAGGCACGCAAAATATTTAATGGCGGATCCTATAAGGAAAACTATAAGATTCTTTCTCAAAAAGTCCGGAAATTAGGGGTTAATATTCCTCCGCTGATCAGTTCCTATATGAATATCTCGCCTACCATGAGAACATTTGGAACATCCATCAATGAAGGGTTCGGAACAGTTGAAGAAACAGGAATTATGATTACGATTGCGGATCTTTATCCTGAGAAACTGGAACGTCATCTCACCTCATACGATCCGAACATTAGTTTTAAATGATCTTTAAATTATAATATAATCTATGGGACTTCAATGCGGTATAGTGGGATTGCCCAACGTAGGAAAATCGACTCTGTTTAACTGCCTTTCGAATGCCAAGGCACAGGCAGCCAATTTTCCGTTCTGTACCATCGAACCCAATGTCGGGGTTATCACAGTCCCGGATGACCGGCTTTACCGGTTGGTTGAGATTGATAAACCATTGAGAGTGGTCCCTGCAACGGTCGAAATTGTTGATATTGCCGGATTGGTCAGAGGTGCAAGTAAAGGAGAAGGACTGGGCAATAAGTTTCTGGCCAATATCAGGGAAACAGATGCCATTCTGCATGTTCTGAGGTGTTTTGAGGATGATAATGTCACCCATGTGGATGGATCTGTAGATCCTGTCAGAGACAAGGAAATTATTGATCTGGAATTACAGATTAAAGATCTTGAAACCATAGAGTCCAGAATAGCTAAAGTTCAGAAACAGGCACAAAGCGGAGGGGACAAGCAAGCTAAAAGGATGTTAGAGATTTTAACACAATACCAGGAAGCTCTGTTAAAAGGAAAATCGGCACGTTCTGTTGTCATTGACAATAAAGAGGACAAGAAGCTGGCGCGGGATCTGTTTCTCTTAACAGACAAGCCGGTTCTTTACGTTTGCAATGTGGATGAAGGCTCTGCGCTGAAAGGGAATCATTATGTAGATGCCATCAGGGAGGCGATTTGCGATGAAAATGCAGAAGTCATGGTGGTTGCAGCTAAAACAGAAGCTGAAATTGCCGATTTTGAAAATTTTGAGGAAAGACAAGCCTTTCTGGAAGATTTAGGATTAAGTGAGTCCGGAGTTTCGCGCCTGATTAAAGCAGCCTATCATTTGCTGAATCTGGAAACTTATTTTACCACAGGACCTGATGAAACCCGTGCGTGGACTTATCCCAAAGGGATCAAAGCGCCTCAGGCTGCAGGAATTATTCACACAGATTTTGAACGGGGATTTATCCGTGCCGAAGTAATCCGTTACACTGATTACGTTACACTGGGATCTGAAGCCGCTTGTCGTGATAACGGCAAGATTTCCATTGAAGGAAAAGATTATGTGGTAAAGGATGGAGATATCATGCATTTCCGGTTTAATGTATAATTGTGATCACTGTGAGAAAACAATGGATTCTCCTGTTTTTTGTTTTATGGGTAAGTGTTGGGATTACCTGTGCTGAAACTCCGCCAAAGCCAAAACTGATCATTGGCATCGTGGTAGAACAGATGCGGTATGATTATCTTTCCCGGTTTGACAGTCTGATGGGATCAGGAGGTTTTAAACGGATGATATCAGAGGGTACCGACTGCAAAAATGCATTTCACAACTATTTCCCCACACAATCCGCTTCGGGACATGCCACGATCGTGACCGGATCAATGCCTCAATACCACGGCATCATCGGGGATAAATGGTACGGATATCTTAAAAATAAAGAGATTTTCTGCACTGAAGATGAAAATGAAAGCTCGGTGGGAGGCGCCAGCTATGAGGCGGGGAAAATGTCTCCAAGAAATCTCTTTACTACAACTTTTGGAGATGAACTCAGACTTTCCTCTCAGCTCCGGTCAAAAGTAGTGAGTATTTCTATGGACCCGGCAGCGGCTATTCTTTCAGGGGGACACACCGCAAAAGAAGTCTACTGGTATGATGATGCTTCGGGAGAATGGATCACCAGTACTTATTATAAAAACGGGCTGGATTTGTGGGTCAGAACTTTCAATGAAAGTAAAATGGCGGACTTCTACCTCCAACAGACCTGGGCTCCTAAATTTTCTTTGTCTGCTTACACTAACAGTCTCAATGATTCCAACCCTTTTGAGACCGGCATCAACGGCCAATCCACATTTCCATACGATTTCCAGACTATTTCTAAACCCGCATCCGGTGTTCTCGGTTTGCTCAATAACAGTAAAAACGAGCGGGATTATGCCAAATTGCGCATGTCTCCGATGGGGAATTCTTTTACCAAAGATTTTGCAGTTTCAGCCATTCTGAATCTGGAGCTGGGGAAAGATGATGATACGGATTATCTGCTGATTTCATTTTCTTCCCTGCGGGCAATAGGAGATCTTTTTGGGCCATCTTCCATCGAAGTGGCAGATGCGTTTGCAAGACTTGACGAGGATCTTTCCGTCTTTCTCAGATTTGTGGATGAGGCGATCGGGAAAGACAACGTATTAATATATCTGACCTCCGATCAGGGCGTCTCTGAACGCCCCGAATATTTAAGCAGTGTAAATCTTCCGGCGGGAGTTTTCAGCAGTCAGAGCGCGGTCTCCCTCCTGAAAAGCTACCTGAATATTATGTATGGAGAGGGAGAATGGGTAAAGAGTTACTCTAATCAACAGATCTACCTGAATCATCTTCTGATTGAAGACAAAAAAATGGATCTGGAAAAGATTCAAAATACGGCAGCACAGTTTTTGCTTCAGTTTTCGGGAGTATCCAATACCGTCACAGCCTCAGCGCTGAATTCCGTTGACTTTACCGGAGGCGTTTTAAGTACCCTTCAAAATGGTTTTCATCCGAAAAGATCGGGGGATATTATCATTAATCTGTTACCGGGGTGGGTGGAAAAAGGTTTGGGAACAGAAATTTCATCCAAAAGCCCCTATAATTATGATACCCATGTACCGCTTCTCTGGTACGGCTGGCGGATTCCTTCACTATCGATTGAAGAAAGCGTTGAAATAACAGATATTGCACCTACGCTTTCCTATCTGTTGGGTATATCAGCACCCAATGCTTCTACGGGAAAGCCGATGATAACACTTATCCATCAGTAAAATTATTCCGGCTTTTTCACCATGGCTTCCCCGGAATGGTGAAGTTGTCTTGTCTTATCAGAAGGTGAAGGTATCCATGGGATTTGGGGGAAAAGTTCACTCCAGCGGGTATCTACCTGATGGCTGATTTTCTCGGACATAACGGCCACGTTAGGCCAGTCTCTTCCGCTGATGCCGGCTTTGGAAAAAGCATTGATATGTATAACGCCGCCGGAACCGGGCTGTTCATAGATTGATATATCCCGTGAAGGATCCGTATTACTGAGCGCCATCCAGGCAACCTGCCAGGGATCATAAATATTGACCGGTTCATCCAGCCAGATCCAGACTCTGACCGCAGAGAAAGCCGGATTCGAATTACATATTCCGACCCATTCGGCATAGGATGCCTGCATCTCTTCTTTTAACGAGACGGATACTATAGGAAGCCCCTCCTTAAACCAGTCCAAACAGATCTCACTGACAGCGGGAAGAGCCTGTTTAAAATCAGAAGGCGACAGATTTCCAGGGATCTGCAGAGAACAGGCTTCTCCGCATTCTTCTTCAGGAAACCTGCGGGTCATATCTATTCCCAATTTGGATCCAAAAGAGAAAGAAGGAGAAGCATGATCCAGAATATCCAGCGGTCCTCTGGAGAAAATCAGATCCCGGGGAAAGACCAGTTTTTGCAATGCATTCCTTACTATTGAACGATAGTCGTAAAGATTTACCGAGGCATCGGCCACAAGCATAATCTTGTTCATCATCATCTGCCCGGCACCCCATAAGGATTGGATGGTTTTAATTCCCTGACCGGGATAGGATTTTTCAATGCTCACCAGGGCAAGGTTATGGGCTGTTCCACAAACCGGCATATGCAAACCTCGCAATTCCGGTTGCATCATATAACGAATGGGCATGGAAAAGATTTTTTCAGTGGCTTTGGCCATATAAGCATCCTCCTGCGGGGGGATTCCTACGAGCGTCGCAGGCCAGACCGCACCTGAACGATGGGTAATGCAAGTCACATGAAATGCAGGATACCAGTCAGCAGCAGAATAAAAGCCGGTGTGATCCCCAAAGGGGCCTTCCCATACCAAAGGTTCGGAAGGATCCACGTAGCCTTCAATAACAAATTCGGAAAAGGCAGGGACTTCGAGGTCCTGCGTAAGGCATTTTACCATCTCAACCGGTTTTTTACGCAAAAATCCGGCTAAAAGGTATTCATCCAGATTCTCGGGCATGGGTGCCGTAGCTGCATAGATGCATGCCGGATCGCCGCCAAGAGTAACAGCCACAGGCATGATGCGGTGCAAGGCTTTATAACTCTCAAAATGCCGGGCGCCTGTCTTATGCCGATGCCAATGCATTCCTGTCAGATCGGGGCCCAAAACCTGCATTCTGTACATTCCCACGTTCCTGACTCCCGTGACCGGATCCTTTGTGTGTACCATGGGAAGTGTAATGAATCTTCCTCCATCAAAAGGCCAGCATTGCATCACGGGTAGTTTTCGCAAATCAGGAGTATTCATGATGACCTCCTGACAGGGGGCTTTCCCGGAAAAAGAACGCGGAAACCAAGCCTGCATCCTTCCTAAAAGAGGAATCATGGATAATTTCTCTTTCCAACCAGATTTCGGGCTCATGAGCCCTGAAAACAAATCTGATATATTTTCCGAAATTTCATCAAGGGAGGATACGCCTAACGCCATGGCTATACGGGTATCCGAGCCCATCATATTGGTGAGAACAGGGAAATCCGAACCGGTATTTTCAAATAAGATGGCTTTCCCTCCTTCGGGAAGTTTGGAAAAGCGATCTGTAATTTCAGCTATTTCAAGTACAGGGTCCGTATACGACCTGACCCGGATCAATTCATTCCGGGATTCCAAATGGTGAACAAACTCGCTCAAATTTTTCCAGGACATAGCATACAATAAAAAACCCTCAGATAAACTCTGAGGGTCTAATATAAACTTTATTTTCTAAAAGCCGTTTATTCTGATAAAAGGTTATTCAGCCTTTTGTTCTTCAACAGGAGCAGCGGCTTCCGTTTCAGTCTTGGCAGCTACTTCTTTTACTGCTGATTTCTTAGCTCCACGACGTGTAGAGGGCTTAGCCTTTGCCTTGGGAGCTTTTTCTACCAACATGTTTTCGTTGTAGTCAACTAATTCAATGATAGACATTTCGGCATTATCCCCAAACCGGTTACCGGTTTTCAGTATTCTGGTATAACCACCGGGTCTTGATGCAACTTTTACAGCGATATCACGAAACAATTCGGTTACAGCTGCTTTGTTCTGAAGTAAACTGAAAACGACACGTCTGGAATTCGTTGAATCGTTTTTAGAACGGGTAATCAAAGGCTCAACATAAACCCTGAGGGCTTTTGCTTTAGCCAATGTAGTCTCAATCCTTTTGTGCATAATTAAAGAAGCGGCCATATTTGCCAACATTGCCTTTCTATGAGAACTCGTCCTGCCGAGATGATTGATTTTCTTTAAATGTCTCATTGTTACTATTCCTTGTCAAGTTTATACTTACTGATATCCATCCCGAAATTGAGATTCATCCCATCCAGAAGTTCATCCAATTCGCTGAGAGATTTCTTACCAAAATTTCTAAATTTCAGCAAATCATTTTTATTGAAACGAACCAAATCACCCAGAGTTTCAACCTCTGCAGCTTTAAGACAATTCAAAGCCCTTACGGAAAGATCTATATCTGCTAATTTGGTTTTTAAAAGCTGGCGCATATGAAGGATTTCTTCATCAAATTCTTCACTGCCAAATTTTTCGTCTGAATCCAACGTAATCTTGTCATCAGAGAACAACATGAAATGATAGATAAGAATCTTTGCAGCTTCTTTTAAAGCGTCTTTAGGATGAATGGTTCCATCGGTCGTGATTTCAAGAATCAAC